>JBBTCJ010000032.1:0-6071 GCA_038043285.1 Planctomycetota bacterium
CGTTCTTAAGTTTTGTTTCCGAAGTCGGTAGTTCTGCGCGGCCTGCGCGGGTGATCGCTGCCAAGCGCTTCCCCTGTGAGCGCGCGCGAAGTTATTTAGTTGAAGGAACCATTGGACCTGGAGCTGACCATGAGCAACGCACCGAACGATCTCGCCGCCGCTCGTAATTGCCGTTTTCAATCGTCAATCGACAATCGTCAATCGACAATTCCAGGCCCCGGCGACTCCAGCGAGCTGACGCCCCTGAACTCTACCTCGCTGTCCGCCGATCCCGTCGCGCAGCGGATCCTGCTGGCCCCCTGGGGACAGGTCGAAAGCACCAACGGAACGTTCTTCGTCGACGCCGAGTCCGCCGCTTGCGCGATGCGGGCCTTCGACGAACACGGCACCGACCTGCCCATCGACTACGAACACCAGACCCTCGGCGGATCGTACGCCTCGCCGACCGGCCAGGCCCCGGCCGCGGGATGGATCAAACGCCTCGACGTCCAACAAGGCGTCGGACTCTTCGCCCACATCGAGTGGACCGATCAGGCAAAGCAGATGCTCGCCGCAAAGGAGTATCGCTATCTCTCGCCGGTGGCCATCGTCCGCAAGAGCGATCGCAAGCTGGTGGCCATTCACTCCGCGGCCCTCACCAACAAGCCGGCCATCGTGGGCATGACCCCGATCGTGAACCGCAACCCGCTGGCCGCGACCGACGCCGAACCGGTGATCGCGCTGCGCGAGGAACTGGACCTTCCCGCGGAGGCCGACGTGTACGAATTGCTGTTGGCGGCCGGCGAACGGCTCGCCGAACTGCGCACCGAAGCGAAGCAGAAGCGGGTCCAGGAGCGGGTGGCCGCCGCCCTGCGCGCCGGAAAGCTCGTCGAGGCCCAGCGCGGCTGGGCCGAGGCTCTGGTCGCGCGGGAGGAGGGGTTGTTCGACGAGTGGCTGCGCACCGCGCCGGTCGTGCTGCTGCCCGGCCGCTTGCCGGCGCCGACCGCCGGCGACGAGGCGTCCACCCGCGAACGCGCCGTCGCGCTGCGGGCCCGCGGCGAGTACCGCGCCAGCCGGATGCTCTCCGCCGTCACCACCGAAACCGCCTACGTCGCGCAGGCGCTGCGCGAGGCAAGCTGAAAGGCAATGAAGAATGGTCAATGAAGAATGTTGAAGGAAGGAACGCAGCAAGAAAGCGGGCAGTCCTTTCGCCATTCTTCATTCTACATTCTTCATTCACAAGAAAGGACGCCAGCACATGGCACTCACCAAGAACCGTGACGTGGATCATTATCTCGACCAGGAGCTGCGGACCTATCAGGTCGGGGCGGCGAAGCACGTGTACAAAGGCGCGCTGGTCGGCCTCAACTCCTCCGGCTATGCCCAACCGCTGACCGCGGGAGATCCCTTCGTCGGCGTCGCCTATGAGGAGGCCGACAACAGTTCCGGCGCCAACGGCGCGACCACGGTCCGCGTTTACACCGTGGGCGACTTCAGCCACGCCTTGACCGGCGCGACCATCGTCCACCTCGGGCGACCCGTCTTCGCCTCCGCCGACGATACTCTGACCTTCACCGCCGCGGGCAACTCCTGCGTCGGCCTGGTGCAGGAAGTCTCCGCGGCCAACGAGATCATCCTGCGCATCGACCCGCAACGGGCCAAGATCAAGACCATCACCCACGCGGTCGAAGACCTCGCCGCCGGAGCAGACCTCGCCGCCCGTTCCGTCCACGCCTTCGAGTTTGACGGCTGGATCGTGGCCGCCCGGGTGGTCAACCAGGCCACCGCTGCCGCGGGCATCGACAACTCCAACACCTGCGTGGTGGCCCTGGCCACCGATGCCGGATCGGTGGTCAGCAGCACCTTCGACGCGGCCAATACCTTCCCCGCCGCCAACGCCAGGAAAGACCTCGGGGCGGTGTCCAACGCCCACGCACTGAAGGGCTACGTCTTGACCCTGGCGGTGACCAACGGAGCGACGGCCAATCCCGGACCGTTCCTGGTGGAAGTGGATTATGTGTGAGAAAGAAAAATGAAGAATGAAGAAGGTAGAATGAGACAGCCGGCGTTGCGTCTCCTCTCCATTCTCCATTCTTAATTCTCCCTTGCGTTGCCGTAATTTGATATGACACCTGATGTTCAAAGGAGCCTTCCGTGGCCATCATCAACAGTGGACTTTTGACCAAGGGCCTGCGCAGCGAGTTTTTCCAGCGTTTCAGCGAGGCGACGGCCTATTACCAGGATCTCACCACCCGCATTCCGTCCCATTCGGACAGCGAAACCTACAAGTGGCTGGGCTCGATTCCGCGGATGCGCGAATGGGGCACCGGCCGACTGGCCAAGGGCCTCGGAACGGAATCCTACTCCGTCGAAAACCTCAAGTACGAATCGACGCTGGAGGTCGATCGGGACGAAGTCTCCGATGACAAGACCGGCCAGATCCGCATCCGCGTCGGCGAACTGGCGGTCCGGGCGGCGACCCACAAGGATTACCTCATCGCCCAACTGCTGGTCAACGGGGCGACCGCGGGCTTCAACAGCTACGACGGCGTGTCCTTCTTCCACACGGCGCACGCCTCCGGATCGTCGGGCAGCCAGAGCAACAAGCTCACCGCCTCCGCCTCCGACCCGAACAATCCGACGACCACCGAGTTCAAGAGCGCCCTGCGCGGCGCCATCAGCGCCATGCTGGGCTTCAAGGACGATCAGGGCGAGCCGATGGCCATCTCCGGCACGGCGCTGGTCTGCATCGTGCCGACCACGGCCTACTTCGCGGCGCTGGAAGCGGTCAACGCCACGGTGGTGAACAACACCTCTAACGTGCTACAGGGAGTCGCCCGGGTCATCGCCTTCCCGTGGATCACGGACGCGACAAAATGGTATCTGCTGAAAACCGACGGGGTCATTCGCCCGTTCATCTTCCAGGACCGCGAGCCGGTGGAGTTCACCGCCCAGACCGAGGAGAGCGACGAGGGCTTCCGCCGCGAAAAGTTCCTCTACGGCGTCCGCGCCCGTTACCGCCTGGCCTACGGCTACTGGCAATACGCGGTGCAGACGACGATGAGCGTGTGAGCGAATGAAGAATGAAGAATTGAGAATGTAGAAGGAATGGGTGCATTCGCCGGTCGCGCCATTTTCTATCCTTCATTCTCACTTCTACATTCGTCCCATCCAACGATGAAGCCATACGGAAGGGGTCATCATGGCCTACATCAGCAACGCCGATCTCCAGGAGCGCCTGGGCGCTTCGGCCTACGTACAACTGGCGGATGACAACGGCGACGGAGCCGCCGACGTCGGGGTCGTGGACGAAGTGCGGCTGGCCGCGGAGGGCGAAGTCAACAGTCACCTCGCCCGCCGCTACGCGACGCCGATCGACCTCGCCTTGCACGCCGATCTCGCCGAGTTCTTGGCGTCGCTGACGCTGGACGTGGCGGAGTATCGAATGCGGCTGCGACGGCCTCCGTTGGCGGACGACGCCCGCCGGCGCTACGAGCAAACGCTGCGCTGGCTCGAGGGCCTGGCCGACGGAACGCTCCAGTTGCCCTCCGCGGCGCCGCCGGCCTCCAGTGCCGCGCGGGGACCCATGGCCGCGGTGCTCGGAGAAGCTCGGGTGCTGACGCGAAAAGAGATGGAAAACCACTAACCGAATTCTCACGAAGTGAGGTTCTATGCCTGCTGCCGACCGTACGACGATCAAGGCCACGTTCGCGGAACTCTTGAACAAGTTTCGCACCAACCTGGTTGCGGATCCGCCGACGGCGGCAAAGCCGTTTCGGAAAGTCGCGGCCGGCGACGTCGAAGCCACCGCGTTTCCGCGACCGCTGCTGGTGGTGCGTTTGCTGAAGGCCCGACCTGTCGGAATCGTGGACGACGACAAACTGATGGAGGTGACGATGGCCCTGCGCGTGGCGGTGGACGTGGCCGACGCCGACGCGTACGCCGCGCTCCTCGATCGCGTGGCGGCCGTGGACGACTACTTGGACGGTCTGATCGACGTGGGGGTGATCGACGGGGCGGACGGATTCGACGAGCGCCACTGGGCGTTTGGCGAACCGAGGGCCGCCTCCGGCGCCCGCCTGGCGACGGCCGAGGGCACGCAGACGTGCGTGGTGAAGGTGCAGCGCGGATACAATCGAACGATGGGATGAGAATGAAGAATGTAGAACCAACGCTATACGGTTCCCGCGGACGACAAGCGTCGAGCGTGGCCTCTGACTCTACATTTTGCATTCTTCATTCTTCATTCTCCCTTCGGCATTTATTCATAGGGCTGCAATAATGATCTGGCTACTTGCCACTCGCGGGGCCGCGACCAAGTTGAGGAACTCGCCGTTCACGGAGACGGCCATCGCCGGCGTCCACAGCGTGGTCTACAAGCCCGGGGTCGAGGCGATTGCCCAGACCGGGGCCAATCAGTCCAGCGGTCCGCTGGGGACGTTCCAGCGCGGCGGGCATTCGATCTCCGGCGTCCTGTTCTCCTATCACGGCTCGGTCGCGGAGGAGTTGCTGGGAATCACGGATGCGATCGACTTGGTTCTCCGTTACCGGGCGGACGGGCAGAAGCGAAGGCGAACGCTGTCCGACGTGGTGTTCGTCGGGGAGGCCGCGGTGCACGTTCCGGCGTTGAACGCGGGGGTCTCCGAACTGATCGGAGTCCCCTTCCGGGTGCAGATTCCGTCCGGACAGACCGTTGCGTCGCACGTCAGCGACGCCGTGGAGTCGTAGTCATGCCGCGAAGCACGACGGAGATTCTCAAGACGGCGGAAGCCGCGCTGCTGCAGCAGGAGGCGCGCATCGCGGCGGCACAAAGCCGACAGTTCCAGGCGGTGGCCGCCCAGGGTTCCAGCGGGACGGGGGACATGGACGCGGCCTACTCGCTGGACGTGCGTTTTCGGCTGGTGTTTGTGCGGTGCCATTTCGCCGGCACGGTTGCGGCCGGGCCGATGAAGGTGATCCTGGACTCGGCGCGGGGGTCGGCTTACGACGCGCTGTTGTTCACCCTCACCCAAGCCGGAACCGGACGGGACGTCCACCTTCGGATTCCCGCGGAGGAAAGGGTCGATCCATCCCCGTGGACGTTTCAGGCAGGCGACCAGGTTCGCATCCAATGGACCAACCCCGACCCGGGCAACGTCACCTGGGGGCTGGAGGTGGGGTTGGCGATTGCGGCATGAATGATGAAGGTAGAAGGAAGAACGTAGAATGGAGAAGGAACGCCGACGCACGATGACTGACCGACAGAGTACTCGTTCTACATTCCACGTTCATTCTACATTCTACATTTTACATTCTTCCAAGGAATGCCATCATGCCTATCAGCCATAATTCAGACAGTCTCGTCACCCGCAACCTCACCGTCGAGGATGCGTTGACGCTGGGGGACGCGACGGCCATCGAGTTGCGGCAGATGGCTGCGCCGCTGACGCCGCCCACCGGCTCGCTGCTGGTCTACGCCAAGTCGGACGGCAAGCTGTACACCAAGAACGACGCGGGGACGGAGACGGAGCTGAGCGCGACGCCGACGAGGCATCGTACGACCACGCGGACGCTTTACGTCGAGTACCCCAAGGCGACGGACGCCTTCCCCATCGGCTACGTCGCGGATGCATCAACGATGGTCGCGGTGCGGGCGGTGAGCGACGTGGGCACGGTGACGTTCAACGTCGAGAAACGGAACAAGCTGACGCCCGGGATGGCCGGGACGGACGTATGGACGACGGACAAGCAGGCGACGGCGGCGGGATTGGAGCAGACGACGTTCGACGGCGGGACCGTCGCCGCGGACCAGTGGTTGTACTTCGCGGCCAGCGCCGTCGCGTCGTCGCCGACGAAGTTGTGGGTGAGCGTGGAATACACCATCGATTGATGAATTGCCAATTGGCAATTGGAAATCGGCAATGGTAGATGGGAGGTTGTGATGGCCGGTGGACCGATGTTTCCATTCAGCGCGTATCCGACCAGTTCTCGGGCGTTTGCCAACGTGCACGTCGGTGCGGGTGCGAACTCCAAGCACGAAGAGGGCATGGGGGTGGCCGCGAGCATCGCGTCGGACACGGTGTGGCGGCTGCGGTTCCCCATGCCGCCTGCGC
>JBBTCJ010000033.1:0-5270 GCA_038043285.1 Planctomycetota bacterium
ACGAACGGATCGCCTCGTCGTGGTTGAAGTCATAGCCCCAGACCAACCCCAGGACGAAGTACTGATGTGCCAGCGACGAAGACGTGGTCACCGCGCGGTGGTGCCTGCCCAGGCCCGCAAACAGCGGAACCCTCGCCCCCGCAGGCGCCGTAGTTCGCCCCCCGGTCTGACAACCCGATGCAACGCAAAGCAGGAAAAAAACCGCCACCTTCAGTCGCGTGCGCACAAAGACACCTCCTTCAACCTTGGAATCCAACCCGGTCCAAAATCGTATCTGCGGAATCAGCGGCCTACAAGCTCGGCGAGACCAAGCCCGCCTCCGGCACAGCCAGAACGGTGACCTGCGTTGTCAGACCGGCAAACTCGTAGGTTCTGTTCTAAAACTCCCTCTCCCTGCCAGGGAGAGGGGAAGGGGTGAGGGTCGAACACGAATGAATCACCCCTCACCCTACATCTCCTCCTAAGGGGAGAGGAGTTTTCAGACACGGCCTAGGAATGAATACCCAAGTCCGCCCTGGTGAAGAGCGACTCAAAGGCAAACCCGGCCTTCTCGATGTTTTCGCGGGCGCCTTCCTGTCGGTCAATGACCGCCACGATGCGTTCCACCTTGGCCCCCACGCCCTTGATGAAGTTCGCCGCCTCCAGCACCTGCCCGCCGGTGGTGGCGATGTCCTCGACGAGCAACACGGAATCGCCGTCGGAGAGTTTCCCTTCATACGGCTTGCCGGTCCCGTAGTCCTTCTTTTGGTTGCGCACGATCAGAAACGGCTTGCCCGACGCCAGCGACGCGGACGCCGCCAGGGAGATTCCGCCAAGTTCCGCGCCGGCGATCAACGTTGTGGAGGGACGGACGTACCCGGCGAACAGCTCGCCCAGCGCCCGCAGAATGTCCGGCTGGGTCTCGAAGAGGTATTTGTCCAGGTAATATTTGCTCTTTCGCCCCGAACGCAGCGTGAAATCGCCTTCCAGGTACGCCGTCTCCCGAATGCGCCCTGCCAATTCCTGCCTGGTCACCAGTCACCTCCGAACACATGCAGAATGGTGCATGAAGAATGTCTCGTCACGACCCGCCGCCACGGCTCAAACGTTTAACTCGCTCGTTTGCGCCAGGGCCTTCTTGTACCGCCGTCGGATCGGCGCGACGAACTCCGCGACAAACTCGTCCACCTGCTGGGGCGCCCGGCCAACGTAATCACGTGGATTCAGCACCCGCCTCAGATCAACCCGTCCAAACGCCGGGTCCGCGGCAATCCGCCCCAGCAGATCGTTTTCTCCGCCATCCACCTTGACGCGCCGGGCCGCGGCCTGCGAATGCCGCCGGATCCGCTCGTGCAATTCCTGACGGTCCCCCCCCGCCGCCACCCCGGCCATCAGAATGTTTTCGGTGGCCATGAACGGCAGCTCCGCCCGCAGGTGCGTTTCGATGACCTTGGGATACACCACCAATTCGCGGAAGACGTTGACCATGATTCGCAGGATGCCGTCCGTAGCCAGAAACGCCTCGGGAATGCTGACCCGCTTATTCGACGAATCGTCCAACGTCCGTTCAAACCACTGCTCCGCCGCCGTTTGCAAGGGCGAGGTCGCCAGCGACAACACCAAACGCGCCAGCCCGGTCGCCCGTTCGCAGCGCATCGGGTTCCGCTTGTAGGCCATCGCACTGGATCCCACCTGCTGCTCCTCGAACGGCTCCTCAATCTCTTTAAGGTGCGAGAGGAGCCGAACGTCGTTGCACGCCTTGTGCACGCTGGCGGCAATCCCGGCGAGCGTGCCGATCACCCGGGCGTCCACCTTCCGCGAGTACGTTTGCCCGGTGATCGGCTCGACCTTCGTGAAACCCATTCGCCTGGCGACGTCAGCTTCCATTCGTCGGACCTTGGCGTGGCTTCCGCCGCAGAGGTCCAGAAAGCTCGCCTGCGTCCCCGTGGTTCCCTTCACCCCACGAAATCGTAACGACTCGCGGCAATGCTCCAGTTCGTCGAGATCGCGCACGAAGTCGTAACACCAAAGCGCCGCACGCTTCCCAACCGTCGTCGGCTGAGCCGCCTGAAAATGGGTGAAACCAAGCGTCGGCAGCGAGCGGTATTTCTTGGCGAACAAGCCGAGCGCGTTGATGACTGCGGCCAGCCAATCCGCAAGCAGGCCCAATCCGTCCCGCATGATGATGAGGTCGGCATTGTCCACGACATAGGCGCTGGTCGCGCCGAGGTGCAGGATCGGCTTGGCGTCCGGGGCGAGGTCGCCCCAGGCGTGAATGTGGGCCATCACGTCGTGTCGAAGCCGCTTCTCGTATCGCGACGCAGCCTCAAAATCGATCTCGTCGATCGTCCGCTCAAGCTGCTTGATCTGCTTGAGCGTCACGGGAAGCCCGGCCCGGTGCTGAGCCTTCGCCAGCGCCAGCCAAAGCTCCCGCCAGAGCCGGATCCGACGTCGCTCCCCGAACAATTCGCACATCTCGCGCGAGGCGTAACGCGAAACCAGCGGGCAACAATAGGTGTCGAAACGGTCCATGTGTTCGCTGCAAGAAAGACCCGCACATCCGAGGGGCTGACCGCCGCCCGCGATCGCGGTATTCTACGCATCGGACGACCGCTCGCCACTCCGGCGGATCTCCATGACGGCATTCTTTATGGACCAGGACCGCATGAACGCCAGCGACTCGACGAATCGACCAACGAGGTGGCACCGCGCAAGACCCGCGGCTTCCGCCCGTGGATTTCGCTTCCCCTGGGGTCTCCACGCACCCGCCCATGCGGCGTTCGCGTGCAGCTTCTGGGGCCTGTGCGGCGCCGCCTGCGTGCCCGCCGTGGACGGGACTGTCGTCGGTCCGGAACCCGACACCAACCTGTCCGTCGTGGCCGCCGCGGACGCCACCAACGTCTTCGTCGGTGAATCGCTCAAGTTGTCAGCCTCGGTCGCCGGTGGAACGCCGCCCTACTCGTTCCTGTGGGACGTCAACGATTCGCCAGCCGTTCTCGACCTTTCCAGCGAGCGCAGCGAATCGCTGCCCGCTGGGCCATTGCAGACCGCCGGCCGCTATGTCTTTCGAGTGACCGTCACCGACGCCGCCGGCTTGCACGCGGTCGATTATGTCGCCGTCGAGGTGTCGAACTCCGTGGAAGCCGACGTCCCGCCGTTGGCCGTCACAGGAGCACCGACGATCCTCCGCGCAAGCGGGGGCGAAACCGGCGAACGAACCATCGCTTGGACCGTAGTCTCCGGCCAGGCATCCCTCGACGACCCCTCCAGTGCGGTGGCGCGCCTGACCGCCGAAGCTCCTGGAACGATCGACCTCCAACTGACGGTCGCCCTCGGCGAAGGCCCCGACGCGGTGGAGATCGTCCGCGACTTTGAGGTTGTCGCCGTCGCCGACCTCGTTCCACGCGTATTGGTGGAGACCAGCAACGGGGACTTCACCATCGAACTCGACGCCGAGGCCGCCCCGCTCCATGCGGCGAACTTCCTGCTGTACGTCGACGACCGCTTCTATGACGCGCTGCTCATCCACCGCGTTGCCTGCATGACGCCGCCGGACGGCGATACTTGCGAACCCTTCGTCATCCAGGGCGGAGGCTACCGCCAAACGGACGGCGGACTCGCTCCCGTTGAACCAACGCGCGATCCGGTCTCCTCGGAGGCCGCCAATGGCCTCAGCAACGGGACCCTCTACTCCGTCGCCCTCGCCCTGTCATCGGGAGATCCGAACTCCGGAACCACGCAGTTCTTCGTCAACCTCAGCCCCGGCAATACCTTCCTCGACGAGCAGGAGTTCACCGTCTTCGGGCAGGTCGTTTCCGGTACGGAGGTCGTTGACGCCATCGCCGGCGTCGAGACCACCGAAAGTCCCGTGATCCCCGGTGAGCCATCCCTCCCCGCTGCGGGCATTCTCATCCAGCGAATCTCGCGTATAATCCCCTGAGTTCCAGGAGCGCTCCATGACGATCGAAAACCCCGCCTCACTTCTGCACGACCTTTCAGACCGGATCATCGCCATCCGGGACTCTCTTTGACTACCCCAGACAGCTTGACGCACTGGCGGCCGTCGAGAAGGAGATGGCCGCCCCAAACTTTTGGGACAATCCCGAATCCGCCCGACAGACCGTCCAGCGGCTGAAGTCTATCCGCGCCGTCGTCGAACCCATGCGCAAGCTCATCACCCACTCCGACGAACTTGGGGCGATGACCGAACTGCTTCAGGAGGCTGACGACGCCCACTTGCAGGAGGAGTTCTCCACCGGCGTTGCCGCACTGGTCAAGGAGGTCGATCACGTCCAACTGCTGACGCTGCTCTCCGGCCCCAACGACCATCGCGACTGCTACTTCAACATCCAGGCTGGAACCGGCGGCGCCGACGCCTGCGACTGGGCTGAAATGCTCTTGCGACTCTACCTCCGCTACTTTGAGCGCAACGGTTTCGACGTCGAGGAGTTGTCGATGCGCGACGGCGAGGAAGCGGGAATCCAATCGTGCAGCCTGCTGGTCAAGGGACCATACGCCTTCGGCTACCTTTCGTGCGAGATGGGCGTACATCGCCTGGTGCGCATCTCCCCGTTCAGCGCCCAGGGCAAGCGCGAGACGAGCTTCGCCTCCGTCGACGCCCAACCGGAAATCGATGACATCGAAATCGAACTCGATTGGGACAAGGACATCCGCGAGGACACCTACCGCGCCGGCGGCAAGGGCGGGCAGCACGTCAACAAGACCTCGTCCGCCATTCGCCTCACCCACTTGGCCACCGGCGTCGTCGCCCAATGCCAAAACGAGCGATCGCAGCACAAAAACCGAGCCACCGCTCGAAAGATGCTCATGGCCCGCCTCTATCAGGCTGAACAGGCCAAACGAGACAGCGAGTTGGCCAAGGTCTACAGCGAGAAGGGTCAGATCAGCTGGGGCAACGCCATTCGCAGCTACTTCCTTTATCCCGAGCAGCGGGTGAAGGATTCACGCACCGGACACTTGACTTCCGACACCCAGGGCGTCCTCGACGGCGACATTCAGGATTTTATGGACGCCGAACTCCGCCGCCGCGCCGCCGCTAGAAATAAGAGCGCCTCATAGAACCCCTCTCCCCTGTCCCCAGGGGCGAGCGCGGGACGAGGGGGATTCCTCTTCAACTCCTTTCCTCGGTCCTCGGGGGAGAGGGTCAGGGGGTCGTTGAATCTGCCGCAGCCAGTCACACCCTGCCGATCCGTACCGCGACCGTCAGGGAGCGGCCCGTTGAATCTGCCGCAGCCAGTCACACCCTGCCGATCCGTACCGCGACCGTCAGG
>JBBTCJ010000033.1:5370-6927 GCA_038043285.1 Planctomycetota bacterium
GAGCGGCCCGTCCCAAGCCGCAGCGCAACCAACCGAACGCCACGACCACCACCGCACGGGTACTTGGGGCACGGCCAACATGGCCCAACCTCGCCGAAACGGGTATCGACCCCGACGTAAAGCCGCCAATTCGCCGCATTTTCCATCAGCGTTTCTCCCGCCCGCTTGTTACAATACATTCGAGGACCAATGGAGGGCCAAACTCCGGCCTCGTCGCCATGACCAGGAAAATGCGACAGCTCTGTGTGTTAACCTTGCTCGGCAGCGCCAGTCTCTCCTTTGCCGATGATCTCCTCTTTCGCTACGAGGGGGATGTTCGCCCAGATGGCCCGCTGAGCGGGTTCCAGAACTACGACACTTGCGCATTTATGTGTTCCGAGTGGATTGAGGACGGTCATTTTGTCACCGAGTGGCGAAGTACGGGAGGCGACCTGACCAATTACAGTAGGACGATTTCGGCTGTGGGCGAGGAACCGCCGCCGACCATCTGGATGGAGTGGCGGTTCCGTTCCGATTTCCCGCTGTTGCGAGGCGAGGTTGGTTGCGACGGGCGGGTCAATCTGCAGTTCCGGAATATTTTTGGGGTGGTATGGTTGCACGGCAACGCTGCTGTAGAAGGTGGGGAGGCACACTTCATTGGCTCTTTGACGCTGAATGCGTTCCATACGCTCCGTTTTGAAAGCCAAGACGGAACAAGTTATTCCTGGGCGAATGACGGCCAGAAGTTCGCATTATTTAGCGACGACCCTCCTCCATTTACAATCTCCATACTCCAATTCGGCGGTTCCGGCGACTGCACGCGACCTAATGGTAGTCCGATGCGTAACGAATGGGACTTTGTCCGTTACGGCACGCTGGGCGACGGCGAGGCCGTGGTTTCCGCCGATCCGCCGCAGGGCGTCGTCGACACCAACACCTACCCCGACCTCGACCGCTTCCGCGTCACCTTCGACCGCCCGGGGTTCGTCTACGTGGACGACGTAACCGTTGCCACTACCGGCGGTGACGTTCCCATAGTCTTATGGGTCCGCCGACCCGACGGCGGCGAGCCGGACACGGTGGAGATTGTGCTCGATCGAGCGATTCCCTTCGCCCAGACCACGACGTTCACCTTCGACACCGGCGGCTCCCCGAACACCGTCGAATACACGGTTCTTTCCCTCGGCGCATGTTGCCTGGCCGACGGATCCTGCATAGATTCCGAGGAAACCGAGTGCGCTTCGCTTGCTGGGAGCTTCACCCCCGGCGCGGCGTGCTCGGCTCCGCAATCCTGCTGCGTGGACGGCGAATGTATCGAGCTTGATCCGCTGTGTTGCAGCGCCGAAGGCGGCATGGTTCCGACGCTGACTTGCGACCTGGACGCCGACGGCGACACCCTCGACGCCGCCTGCGGCGACGCATGTCCCGCCGATCCCGACAAGACAGCGCCCGGCCCATGCGGCTGCGGCGTCCCCGACAGCGACGCCGACGGGGACACCGTGCCCGATTGCCTCGATCAATGTCCCGGCGCCGACGATCGACCGGACCAGGACCACGACGGCATCCCCGACTGTTTGG
>JBBTCJ010000034.1:0-24056 GCA_038043285.1 Planctomycetota bacterium
CGCTCGAACCAACCACGATTGAACTCGCGGGCGTCGGCGCCGAGCATTCGCATTCCGCCGCCGGCGGCGGTAAACAGCACGGCCCCGCATTTTCCTTGTCGGTGCAGTTTGAGGAGTCTGCTGAAGGCGTGGCCGAGTTGGTCGATGACGGCGCGATTGAATACGTTGCCGCGAAGCGGGTTGTTGAAGACGATGGAGGCCACGCGATCCTTGGAGGACGGTTCGTAGAATTGGAGATCGAGGTAGGAGGCGCGGTACTCACCGGACTCGAGGTCCAGTTCCGCAACCGGAGTCTTGTAATAGCGACCATACCCCAACAGCCTCCCGACGCGCCTTTTCTTCAACTCGTGCAGCAGCGAGGGGCGACCGCGCCTCGGGCCGCAGAGGCCGTCGATGTCGAGCATCTCCACAACCTGCGGATCGTCGGTGTTTTCGTCGCGGGCACGGCGAATAAGCTGCAGCAATCCGTCGATCGACAATCCGGCCATGAGCGCGTCGATCAATTCGATCAGCCCGACCTTGAAGCGCAGTCCGGCCCGCGAACAGGCGTTAATCTGGCCGGGCGTGGCGATACGATCCTGGATCAGATCGAGGGCGTACAGGCAAAGCGGCAGGACGTAGCGGCGGAAGGCCCGACCGCCGAGGTCGCCCGCGGACGCGACGTGAACGAGGGATTGGGCGCTCTTGATTTTTCCTTCCTTCCGGTCGCGTTCAGCCGCTTCGTAGTAGGACCAGTAATCCTTGCGCGAGATCTCTGCGACGGGAGCATACTCGCCCGACGCCGGATCCAGGACCGCTGTCGGAGTCGGGCGTTCCGCATGGCTCCAGGCGAAGAAACCGCGTCGCGTGGGTGAGTTGACGCCGGTTCGTCCGTCGTGCTCCAGTAGGGCGATCCAATCGGGGTAATACTTCCCGTCGCGGTGATAGAGGCTCCGAAGCCGGTCCGTGCCGGGAAGCGCCACGCCGAAGTGCCGCGACGACTCCGTGTAGGGCATGTGTCCGGTCTGGTCGAGCACCTGGAACGGGTTGGCGGTGAACAAATCCCACACCCCGCCGCGCTCGATGATGTCGCGCGAGGTCTTCGCGTCCCAGGAGATCATGGCGGCCATCGCCTGGAAGATCGGATCCGTGAGATATCCGTGATGGTCCTCGCTCAGCGCGACGACCTGCTTTTCGAGAATCTGATCGGCAAGCACGCAGGCGAAGCGGAACGTCTCGGCGGAAGCGTACTTGCCCTTCATCACGTCGATGAGCCGGTTGGCGTCGAAGGGGAAGTATCCATGCACCGTCAGGAAGCGTTCGCGCATGGCCTCCGACTTGAACAGCTCGGCCAGTTCCGCCGTCGTATGCGATGAGGTGTTGGAGAATACGGCTGCGATCTGGAGGGGATCGACAACCCGCTCGATCGCTTCAAAGATCTTGGCTTTGATCTCACCCCGTTCGGTGGCGGCCTCCCAGATCAGGTCCACGCCGCCAAGGTCGTCGTAGGCGCTGGTGAACGTCAGTCGAGAAGCATCGGCCTGGGCATCCTCCTGGCGAAGTCGGAATCTCTGTACGTCTTGTTGCAAAAGGTCGTCAATTCTGCGGCGGCAGCGCTGCAGGGCGTCGGCGCTCACGTCGAGGAGTACGATGCGCCAGTCGGTCTTTCTGAGGAGATCGACGGCGATCCCCTGGCCCATTGTTCCAGCACCGATAACGGCGACGGAACGGATCTCGTTGACTCGCCGTACGGCGGATTCGATGGCCCGGTCGCCAAATGCGAATGCTCTTTTCATCGTGATTCTTCCAGATTTCCCGGCCGCGCCAACGTCGCTGCTCCATCGGTTCGGGTGAATCCGCGCGGGCTAAAGTCCGCCGATCGCCTTTCCGTCCCGGTTGCGTCGTCACGCGGGTTCATGCAGCCTCCAGATTCCGAATGATGACCGCGACGCCTTGTCCGCCGCCGATGCAAGCCGACGCGCAGCCGAAGCGCACGCCTCGGAGTTTCATTTCGTACATCAGATCCACGATCATACGGACGCCGGTGCACGCCAGGGGATGCCCGATGGCGATCGCGCCCCCGTTGACGTTGACGCGACTGCGATCAAGCCCAAGCTCCTTCTCGACGCCAAGGTATTGAGCGGCGAACGCTTCATTGATTTCCCAAAGTCCGATTTCTTTTTGATCCAAGCCGGCCCGGGCGAGGGCTTGGCGTATCGACGGCACGGGGCCTTGGCCCATGATCCGAGGTTCGACGCCGGCGACGCCGTAGCTGACGACGGCGAAGTCGGAGTTCCAGCTATTTTTCTCGGCGATGGCCTGGTCGGCGATGACCACGGCGGCGGCGGCGTCGCAGATCTCGCTGGCGTTGCCGGCTGAAACGAGACCGTTGGGCGTCAGCGCGGCAAGTTTCCCCAGGGCGCCGACATCGGTCTTGCGAACGCATTCATCTCTGGCCAAATGCACGTGTTTTCCATAGAGATCGGTCGCGTCAAGGGCGAACATCCCGCGCAGCGCGTCCCCGCCGTTGACGTGGCTGCGACGGCAGGCCTCCCGTGCCCGTTCGTGGGACGAAGCGGCGAATTCATCGCATTCATAGCGCGTGACGCCCATCCTGCTCCCGTACTCGTCGGCGGTGCGCATCATGGTGGTGGCGGCGAGGTCGTGGTTGAGACCGGCCAACATGCTGTCCTCGATCCTGCCGCCTTCGGAAAACTCCCAGAAGTTGGTTGCGGACCGCCGTGAGCGGAGAATCTGTGGCGCGCGGGACATCACCTCGGCGCCAAAGCAAAGCGCGACCTTCGCATCGTCCACCGCGTCGGGAAGTAAGACTTGCTGGAACCCATTGACAATGGTCTGCAAACCGGATCCACAAATGCGTTGGACCATCAAGGCAGGAACATCCGTGCGCAACTTGCAACGGAGCGCGACATTGCGCGGAAAGTAAATGTCCTGTGCCCCGGGGGCGGTGAATTGGTAGACGTTGGCCCCGACGGCGGTGTCGATAAGTTCCCGTCGGACGCCCCCGCGGCGAATCGCCTCGTCGCACGCCTGCACCGCCAGATCCTCGGGGGCGAAGCCGCTCAGCGTGCCGCACTTGACGCCGATGGGCGTGCGGGCCCCGCTGACGATGATTACGGTGGGCTTTCCGTTTCGCTTCACGCTCTACGTCCTTTGCAACTCAACCTGCGGCACACAGATGACCGGCGAAGCCGGCATCCCGTCAAACAGGGACGCGACCGCGTCCTTGTGATGATCCAGCACCGCACCGCGGATCAGCTTTCCCGACGGGGTCAGCTCGCCGTTGGCCAGCGAGGGCTCGCGGTCGATCAGCACGGCCCGCTGCACGCGCTGGTACTTGACCTCGATCATGGGATTGATCCGGGCCAGTTCCTCGGCGAACAGCTCGCGGATCGCCGGGTTCTGTAGAAGCAAAGCATCCGCAAGGTCTCGTTCCTCGGCCCATTCACGCAGGCGACCCATGTCGGGAAACACCAAGGCGGCGACGAAGTCCTTTCCGCTGCCGACAGCGATGCCCTGGCTGACGAAGGCGGATTCGTTGACCAATACGGTCTCGATTCGCTGAGGGTGGACCTTCTCGCCGGTGGTCAACTTGAACGCGCCGTCCTTGCGCCCGAAGACGCGGAGCCCGTCGCGGTTGAACTCGCCCAAGTCGCCGGTGTGGAACCAGCCATCAGCGTCGATGACGTGGGCCGTCGCTTCCTCATCGTCAAGGTAGCCGGCCATCACGTTCGGACCCTTGACGAGAATTTCCTGATCGTCGGCAATGCGTACCGCTGCTCCGGGAATGGGGAAGCCTACGTATCCGCTGCGCCAGGCATGATCGAGCGTGGTCAGGGTCACCGAAGGCGAGGTTTCGGTCAGGCCCCAGCCTTCGAGGACGGGAATGCGGTGCTCACGGTACTGGGCCGCGACCGTCGCGGGCAGGGATGCGCCGGCGGTGAACACCCATCGAAGGCGATGGCCAAAGACGGCCTGGTCGACTCCCGGCTCCTCGCGGCATCGGGCCAGCAACAAATCGTGAACCCGTGGAACGCTGAAGAAAAGCGTGGGGTTGTACGCCTTCCAATTCTCGATGAGCCGATCGATATCTCGCCCGCGCGAATCGTCCAGGCAAAGCTCGCAACCGTGATAGAGCGTGAGGAAGCGTTCGAAGATGCCGCCGAAACTATGATGCCAGGGCAGGTAGGCCATCACCACGTCGTTCTCATTGACGTCCCAGAGAAGCTCGACGGCTTTCTGTTGGGAGATGATGTTGCGGTGCGACAGCCGGACGCCCTTGGGTGGTCCGGTCGTGCCGGAGGTGTACATCACCAGACACGGGTCGTCGGGGCGCACCTCGTCGATGCGCCGATCCAGTTCCGTTGGCGAGGCGCCGCCCTCGCCGGTCAGCTCGGCGAAGGCGACCGCGCCCCACGTTTGGGCCGCCTGGTCGAAGTCCATGCAGAAATACTTCCTGATCCACGGGAAGCGCTCGCGCTCGATCTTCTCCAGTTGGTGCTTCCCAGACACGACGACGATCCTCGGTCTGGCATGTCCCAGGACGTAGGAGATCTGTTTGGACGGATACCCCGCGAAGACGGGAACTGTAACCGCCCCAATCACCATCGTCGCCAATTCAGACATGAACATTTCAGCCCGGTTCTCGGAGATCATCGCCACCCGCTCGCCCGGACGGACACCCTGGGCGAGCAAGTTTCGTGCCATGCAAGCGACACCGTCGGCGAACTCGCGCCCGCTCCGAACCTGTGCCCGGTCCCCGTCGCGCCAGCGAAGATAGGGTCGGTCCCCAAAACGCTCGGTCCGCCGGCGCAACAGCGCCCCCAGCGAAGGGTCGAACTCGCCCAGGGGGATCGAGCTGCGATGCTCCTCACCCACGCGGCGGATGCCGATCTGCTCGTCCAGGCCCTGTGCGGTCGTCTGGCAGTAGGCCAGGCAGGAGTCGCGAAGCAACTCTTTGGTGAGGATGAAACGCTCATCCGGTGGTTTGTGGAGGAACTCCGTGCCCATCGGGTCTACCCCGGCGCGGCGACGGACCAGGTAGGAGGCGACGAAGTAGACGATATTGGTGGCCAGCTCCTTGATGTGCGAGCATCCGACCTTGCCTCCGACGCGGCGGTTGATTTCCGTCAGGACACCGCGCTCCACGCGAAGCCCGACCAGGCGTTCCGCCACGCCCTCGACTTCCCGGCAGACCGGGAAGGGGGCACGAACCATGACCAGCCGGCTCCGCGTGATTTGTTCGTCGGGAAGGTAGATGTTGATCTCGAGCTTGATGAGGTGCTCGTTGTCAAGCATCGTTCCGACGAGCAGCATGTTGTCGTCGCCGACCTCGAACAGTTCGATGTTGATGTTCCGCTGGGCGGTGAGGTTCATGGTCGTGCCTCCGGTCTGTTTTCCGTTGGACCGCTGATCGCGGAAGCGGATGGCTCGGGCCATCGCCCCCTGCACCTCGCGCTTGAGATCGCGGAACAGGATTTCCTCGGCCTTGAAGCCTGCGTTGGCCGCGTATCGGGCGAGCGGCGTGAGAATCCACTCCTCGTTGGAGAAGAGCTTGACGGTCTTAAGCCCGGCGTTGAGCGCGTCGCGGAACGTCTTGAGTGAACTGGTGACGTGGTTGGCGTGGGCCAGAATCGTCGCACAATGCCCGGCCCAGATTTCGTCGTACGAAGCCTCAGCCGGATAGGCGCCCGCGGCTTGTCCCATGTCGAACACCGCTCTTGTGATGCGGGTGACGAATTCGGCCTTGGATGGATCCTTGCACAGATCGCCCATGCGCAGGTCGATCAGGTCGCCGTCGGGCTTGACCATGTGGATCAACCCGCCGACGTTCAGCACGATCGAGATCATACCTTTATCAAACTCAACGCGCGTTCCGGGAACCCCTTTGGCGTGGATGAAGGGGTAATCGTGAGCCGCCAGGATACTTTCAACCCGTTCTCGTTCGCGCTCGCCGCCGCCGGCGAAGACCAGCGATCCCTTTCGCTCGAGGATATAGATCGTGTCCTTGCCCACTCCCTTCCGTCCGCCCGCCTGCAACGACACGGCGCGGACGACGCGATCCAACAAGGCGCGGATCTCGGCGTCGTTGATGCCCGGAAGCCGGCCCATCAGGACCGATTCCTGGATTTGCTCCTCGTAGGTGCGAATGGTCTGCTCCGCGAGGATGCCGTTGGGAAGGATCAGCGAGACAGGGACACGCCGGCCAATGTCTTCGAGTGTATTCAGGCGGCCTCGTTCCGAGAGGTTCTCCAGGAATCGCGTCATTTCGCCGGTATAAAGCGCGAGCTGATCGGGGTTGCAGCAGACCAGCAACAGCTCCGGCATTCGATCGAGGGCGTCGGCCTCCAGAAGGTTGGCGAGGATTCGCCCGGAAAGCGGAACGGCGCGGACCCGGCCTTGGTCCATCAGTTGCAACGACCCGACCTCCTTGAGCGGCTGACTGATGCCATCGCCGCCGCGGCCGACGAAACACTCAGCCCCGGCATGGACGTAGAACGCCACGCCCAACGCACCAGGCGGATGCACGCCAAGCTCACCGATTCGTAGCATGGCTCGAGGTGCTCCTTTCTTCCCGATGCTCCTCCTCAATCGCCAACAAGGCCGCGCCGTACGCGCCCGCATGTTGCGGCATGGGCGGCAACAGGATTTCAACGCCGAAGACTTCCTCCAGCGCCCGCACCATCGCCCGGCAATGGGCGACGACGCCGCCCGTCGCGGCGATCGCCCCGTCGCGCGACGGGAGCATTTCCGACACCCGCGTTGCAATCGAGCGAAACAGGCCCATGGAGATGTCCTCCCGCGGCTGACCTTCCTTGATCCGTTCGATCACTTCCGTCCCGGCAAAGACGGTGCAGTAGCTATTCACCACGGTCCTACCGTGAGACTGCATGGCCAACTCGTCCACCTCGCCGAGGGTCAGTCCGAGCTTGAGGGCGATGGATTCCAGAAAGGTTCCGGTGCCCGCGGCGCATTTGGCGTTCATGCGGTAGTCGACCATCTTCCCTTCCGGACCGAGGCGGATGATCTTGGTGTCCTGTCCCCCGACGTCCACGATGTTGCGGACCTGCGGATACCACTCGCGCGCGCCCCGCGCGTGACAGGTGATTTCGGTAACCTGCCTCTTGGCGCCCACGACGCGGGCGCGTCCGTAACCCGTCGATACGCAGCAGGCGACATCCTCTCGTGCGGCGTCGGCCAACAGCAAGGCGTGAGCCAGCGCCCGGTCCGCGGCGTCGACATAGTCGAAACCGGAGGCCATGACGTGGTGTCCCAGCAACGTGCCGTCTTCCGCAACGACCACGCATTTGGTCGCCGAGGAGCCGACGTCGATGCCCACGTACGCCCGTTCGCTCACCGTCGCTCCTCGAGTTGCTCCACGAAGGCCTCGACGTTGGTCATGGTCTGCGCCGTCGAGAAGAATCGGACGTCGCTCAGGTCGCCATCGATGACCAGCACGGGCATGTCCCGTCGTTCGCGCAAGCGCTGGGCCATCCCGAACCGCGAATTGGTGTTGTTCGGACAGGTTCGCGCGTTGTGGAAAATCGCCCCGTCCACGCTGAAGCGATCGAACATGTTGCAGAGGAAGGCCTCCTTGAAGGCCTCATCGCGGTTGATGAAGATCTCAGTACTGGTCTTGGCCATCCAGCTAAGCGGGTCGCCGCCGTCAAAGGGTTCAAACGCCCAGGAGTTGCAATAGGTGCTGGCGACGACGGCCGCGGAGAGGTCGAAAAACTTCTCGGACAGCTCCCGGACCTTCGGCCAAACGGGCATGCCTTCCCAGTACACCCTGAAGCGCTCGCCGGGGATGGCCCCTACACCGTCGCGGACCCGCTCCTGCATTTCGGCGAGCAGCGTCTCGTAGTATGCGACGGCCTCCGTCGATCCGCGCAACAGGATCACCGGGGCCATCTGGATAACGCCGTCAAAGAACGTCAGCGGAGCCGGGCAGGATCGCGCGGTGTCCAGCACGTTCGACCACAGCAAGCTCGCCCGGCTCGACCGCGCCACGACCTCCCGGAGTCGGTCCATGTCCAGCCGCAGTTTGAACCGAGTCTCGATTTCGTCAATGATCCGCACCAGCATCGTTCGAACAAAGGCCACATGCTCCGGAAGAATCTCGCCAAGATGCGCGGGCGGACAAACGCCCATCACCGGTGCGCCGCCGCGGCGACCGTGGAAGTTCCACCAATCCTGCACCTCGCGGCACTGGTTCGTACTGTAGACCAGCAGGTCGGGCTTCGGCGGACCGTCGATTCCATAGACTTCCTTCAGCGGACTGACGCCGGCCAACGTCGACCCGATGTCGCTGTTCATGTACGAACACGACTCAGCGCAGTATCCAATGCTCACCGATCGCGGAATGAACTCGTGGCTGAGGCGTTTTGCCCCCAGCAGCGCCCCGTGGTTCTCGGGGAAGTACACCTCGAAGCCGAAAGCGGTCAGGATTTCGCATGGACCCACCGACGTGCACCAAGCCACCCGGCGCGCTGGATCCCGGGAGGCGGCGTCGAGCGCGCGGAAGTGGTCCCTCAGCAGCGTCCGAAGCCGCGACTGCGACTTGATCTCCACGCGTTTGACGACTGTGGCCACGACGCACTCCTACGGAATCACGATCGACCGCAACGAGACGCCTTCCTTCATCACCGAGAATGCCTTGGATAGTTCCGCCAGCGGAAAGCGATGCGTCACCTGCTTCTTCAGGTCAATCTTCCCTTGCTCGACCATGCGAATCAGCGGACGGTAATCCAGCGGGCGACAACCCAGCGATCCGACAATCTCGACCTCTTTGAACATGATCTTGCCCGCGACGATGGAAATGGCTTCGTGCGTGTACCCGACAACGCACAACCGACCGCCGACGCGCACGCACTCGAAGGCCTCCTCGATTGTTCGCGGGTTGCCGATGACCTCCAGGGCGATGTCAGCCCCGCCTCCGGTCAGCTTCTTAACCTCCTTGCTGACCCGCTCGACCTTGCTCGCGTTGATGGTCTTGGCGGCCCCAAACTCCGTCGCCCATTGCAGTTTGCGATCGTTGACGTCCACCGCGATCACGTAGCCGCCGGCAGCCGTCGCCAACTGCACCGCGTTGATCCCCACGCCGCCGCATCCGAAGATGACCACCGTATCGCCCGCCTTGACCTGGGCGCGGTTCTTCACCGCGTGGTAGGGCGTCGAGATGGCGTCGGCGATGATGCTCGCCTCCTGCAAAGGGATGGATTCCGGCAACTCGAGCAAATCCTTGCTCGGAACCGCCACGTACTCGGCGTAGGCGCCGTCTATGTGGTTGCCGAGCATGGTCATTTCGGCACAGATATTCTCGCGTCCCATTCGGCAATACACGCACCGTCCGCAGGTGAGCACCGCCGGAATCAAAACGCGCTGGCCTCGTTTCCAGCCGGTCACGTTGGCCCCGACGTATTCAATGATGCCGGAGGCTTCGTGCCCCAGGACGATCGGCGGCTTCTTAAACGTCGCCACCCCATGTTCGATGTAGTGCAGGTCGGTGTGGCACACGCCGCAAGCCGCCACCTTCACCAGAACTTGATCCTGGGCGACCTTTGGGGTCGGGATGTCTTCGATCCTGAGACCGCCCGCTGCGCCGTGAAACACTGCTGCCTTCATCGCACTGGATCCCTGTCTTGTGTCCCAAGACTGCCCGGGGCTTCGTCCCGAGCCGCGGGCTAACGCCACGCAATCTCACAACCCTATGCACCGACGCTACGCATGCGCCCACACGGGCGCTCGGTTCTCCAGGAACGCCGCGATGCCCTCCTGGGCGTCGCGGAGCTTCATCAAGTCGCCGAGGTAGATCTCTTCCGCCCGGTCCAGGTGCGAAAGCAGCGATTCCCGAATGCCCACCATGATGGCCCGCTTCGCCGCCCGGACGACCGGGCGGGAAAGCTTCGTAATCCCCTCCAAGAACCGTGCCACGGAAGTCTCGAATTGTTCGGAGGGGTACACCTGGTTGACCAGACCGATTCGCTGACCCTCCGCTGCGTCTATGGTCGCGCCCAGCACCGTAAGCTCGATCGCCTTTTTCAGCCCGACTTGTAGCGGCAGAACACAGGCGGCGACCGGGGGGAACACCCCGACCTGCACCTCCGGCTGGCCGAACTTCGCCCGGTCCGACGCCAGTACCACATCGCAGAAACACGCCAATTCGCATCCACCGCCCAGCGCCGCCCCGCCCACCGCCGCGATCGTGAGTGCATCCGTCGCGGCGAGCTTGCGGAAGATCCCGTGGAAGAGTCCGATCATGCCGGCCGTCCGCTCCGCCGTGTGGTCCGCAACGTCCACGCCCGCGCTGAAGGCCTTGCCCGCGCCCCGGATCACGATGGCTGCGAAGTCGCTCCGCGCATTCAGCGAGTCGAGCACGCGGTTGAACTCCTCCATCATCGGGATATGCAGCACGTTGAGCGGGGGACGGTTCAGCCTCAGGTCGGCGATCCCGTCTTCCACTCGAACTTCGATGAACTTGTAATCACTCACGATGATCGTCCCTGCAACGCAACCCCGGAGGGTTTCTCTTCATTCTCTATTCCGCATTCAAACATACTGCCCTCCGTCCACGCGGATCACCTGACCGGTGATGAACCGAGCGCGATCAGAGCACAGGAACGCGACAAGCTCAGCCACGTCCTCCACGCGGCCCGCGCGGCCCAGCAGGATTTCATTCATTGCCTGCTTCCGGGCTTCCTCCGGCATCGCGTCGAGGATCGACGTCTCGATCAATCCGGGAGCGACGGCGCTTACCGTCACGTTGAACCGGGCGACTTCCTTGGCCAGCGCCTTGGTCAGCCCGATGACGCCGGCTTTCGCGGCGGAATAGTTTGTCTGGCCGAACTTGCCGCGGAGTCCGTTGATGCTGGCGATGTTGACGATGGCGCCCCATTCGCCGCGACGCATGAGTGGAACGACGGCCCGGCAGCAGTGGAACACCCCCGTCAGGTCCACGTCGACGACGTCGCGCCACTCCTCGTCACTCATTTTCCAAATGACCTGATCGCGGAAGATGCCCGCGTTGTTCACTAGGATGTCGAGGCCCTCCCAGCGAGAGGCGATCGTCTCGACGGCGGCGCGGACGCCTCCCGCATCGCGCACGTCGCCGGAGATCATCAACGCCCGACGACCGAAGGAGGCGATACGATCGGTCACCCCTGAGCTTTCCGCCTCGGGGACGGCGTCATAGACGGCGACGTCGCATCCGTCCCGCGCCAGCGTCTCGGCGATGCATCGCCCGATGCCCCGCGTTCCGCCGGTGACCAAGGCTCTTCGTGGATGACTCACGATGATTGCACTTCCAAGAAATCGTCTGTCGTTAACGCACCGTGGCGACGGTCTGAATCGCCGCCCCACACTTTCCACAGAAGCCGAACTCCCGCGGGATCCCCTTCGCTCCGCACTCGGCGCAGGTCAACGCATACGGTCCCCAGGGGAACTCGCTGGAGCCGTCGGGGTCCGCCGCCCGCTTGCGCAGCCCGAGGTAATCCGCCTTCCGCTTCTCCACGAACGCGGTCATTCCCTCGTGCGGCTCAAGCGAGGTGTAGTGGATGGCTAGCCAGTCGCGAGCGTGCGGCGTCGTGGCGTGCCACGCGAGATCCTTCCAGTAATTCACCTGGGCCTTCGTGTAGCGCGTGCATTCAAAGAACTTGTTGACGATCTGTCGGCACAGATCGTCGACCACGGCATCCAGACTCGAAAGGTCGATGCAAAACCCGTCCTTGCCTTCCACGGCTTTTTTGATTTCCGCCGCGCTGGCGCGGGACTCGAACGGCTGTTCCCAGGGGTCGGTGTTCCAGTCAGCCAGGAACGTCCGGTCGTTGCTGAAGCGGGTCCGGAACTTCCCGTCCGGCCCCTTCACCGTCGGTGCGACCGCGTTCACCATGCCCATCGAAAGCGACGTGAACGCCGGATACCGCTGGTTCAGGAAAAGGATCCCGCGAGCCTTCCGATCCCCAACGTGGATGGGAAGCCATTGCGTCGACCCGCCGCAGGCGACCGATCCGACGCTCGTACCGACCTGGGCGATGTAAGCGTGCTCGCCCATGGCCGAGAGGTCGCAGGCCAGTTGGCTCTCGTTACCGCCGCCGACGGCCATTCCGTTCAAGCGGGCGATGACCGGTTTGGCGCAGTTGGTGATCGACTCGATGTACGCCTTGAAGCAGGTCATGTACTTCCAGTAGTCGCGTGGCTTCTGGGTGTAGGACTTCTGATACTCCTTCACGTCGCCGCCGGTGCAGAAAGCCTTGTCCCCCGTACCGGTGAAAACGACGACCGCCACGCCATCATCCCAGGAAGCATCCTGAAAAGCGGCCGCCAGCTCCTGCAATGCCGGCGTGCTGTAGGCGTTATAGTTCTGCGGCCGGTCGATCGTAATCCGGGCTACCCAATCCCGTTTCTCGTACTGCACTTCCTGGAACTGTGGAGAGCGTTTCGGGAACATACTCATGTCGGTGCTCCAAGCGTGAACCAGAGACTCCGCCCGCATCCGAGTCCGATTGCCAACACATTGTACGAACGAACGTTCGTTCGTATTTCATGCTCCACAAGTGCCCGAAAGCCTTCCGCTGCTTTCGGGCCTGGAACCGAGCCTAGTCCTTAAATCTCGCCGATTTGACGAGCGTTGTCAAGAAAATATTCCGATTTTCTTGTTGACAGACGACGCGCAGGACGTCATCCTGGAACGAAACAATTGTTCGATACGCATGGGCTTCATTGTTGATGATTTCCACAAGAGTAGAACAAATGTTCGATCGTGGGACGGGCGGGCAGGGCGCAAGTTCCGATAACCGCGAAAGTTACGACGATCGGCTCAACCACATTCTCGCCGCCGCCACCGATGTCATTGCTCGCGTGGGGTACGAGAAAGCCTCCATGCGGCAGGTCGCCTCCGCCGCCGGGGTTAGCCTGGCCGGCATGTACCACTACTTTGACAGCAAGGAACGAATGCTCTTTCTCATCCAGTTCCGAGCGTTCTCGGCCCTGCTGAGCACCTTAAAGGAGAAGCTGCACGGAGTGGACGACCCCGTTGAACAGCTGCGCGGGATGGTCCGCAACCACGTCGCGTATTTCGCCGCCAACATCGCGGCCTTGAAGGCCTGTTCCCATGAACTGGATTCGCTGTCCGGGTCGGCCTATGAGGAGGTCCGCCAGATCCGGCGGGACTACTACGCGTTGACGCGTTCGATCGTCGAGCGGATTCTCGCACAGCGGCCCAATGGCGTTGCCATCGACCATCACCTGGCCACCATGTGCTTGTTCAGCATGTTGAATTGGCTTTATCGCTGGTATCAGCCCGGTCGGCGTCGCTCGCCGGCCGCGCTGGCGAACCAGATTTCGGACCAGTTTCTCAACGGGCTGCTGGGAAGCCCGGCCACGCGGAACGGATCCACGGGGTGATCTCGCGGGTTGCGACGCGGCGGCGGACCGACTGCGGGGGAGTGTCGTCCTTGTACGTCCCAACGGTGGAATGGCACGAGGCTGAATCGCTTTCGGCGGCGACCGAGTTGATGCACCGCTTCGGCGCTTCCGCCCGGTTCCTCGCCGGCGGCACCGACGTGTTGGTGGACTTGAAGTCGGGTCGCAACGCGGCCCTACACCTGATTTCGCTGAATCGCATTCCCCACCTTCGGGGGATTTCATCCGATGCCGCGGGCATGCGCATCGGCGCCCTGACCACGCCGAACGAACTTCTCGATTCCGAACTCGTGCGGAAGGATTTCTCTCCTCTCCTGGACGCCGTATCGGAGATGGCCGCCCCGCAGGTGCGGAACATGGCCACCGTCGGCGGGAACATCGCCAGCGCGATTCCTTCAGCCGATCTACCCCCCATTCTGACGGTGATGAACGCCCAGGTCGTGCTCTGGTCTCCCCGTGGCGAGCGAGTGATTTCCCTGGAGGAATTTTTCGTCGGGCCGAGGCGCTCGTTAAAGGCCGCCGACGAGATCCTGACGTATGTGCTCGTGCCGAACATGCGGAAGAACTTCGGCGCCGCCTACGCCCGGTTCGCGCTTCGATCCGCCAACGCCTGCGCCGTTGCAGGCGTGGCCGCGGGACTGCGGTTGTCGCCCGCGGGACTTGTCGAGGACGTGAAGCTCACGCTTTGCGCCGTCGCGCCCACGCCGAAACCAGTTCCCGCCGTGGGCGAGGTTCTCTCGGGCCGGCGCCCCGATGATGCGACGTTGCAGCAAGCCGCAACCGCCGCCATGCAGGCGTCTGAACCCATTTCCGACATTCGCGGATCGGCCGAGTTCCGCCGCGAAATCGTCGCCGTGCTGGCCCGCCGCGCGTTGGACCAGGCCATCGTTCGAGCGAAGGGAAACGCCGCATGAGCCGCGCGCTGAGTTTGCGGATCAACGGAAACACGTATCACGCCGCGGCCCAGCCGGGCGACACGCTGCTGGACGTCTTGCGCGAGAAACTTCGCCTCACCGGCACGAAGAAGGGCTGCAACGTCGGCGACTGTGGCGCTTGCACGGTGCTGGTCGACGGCACGCCGATGAACGCGTGCCTGTTGCTCGCGGCGGAGCTTCGTGATCGGCACGTCACGACGATTGAAGGCATCGCCCGGAACGGGCAACTTACACCGGTGCAACGAGCGTTCATGGAAGAGGGGGCCATCCAGTGCGGCTATTGCACGCCCGGCATGGTGCTGTCCGCGACCGCGTTGCTCGCACAAAACCCGACACCGACCTCGGAGCAGATCAAGAACGCGTTGGCCGGGAATCTCTGCCGCTGCACGGGATATACCGGCATCATGCGGGCGATGGAGCGATGCGCCAATCGCCGCAGCGACGGCACCTGCGCGAAGAAGTGCTCCGATGACCATGCGTCGCGCTGGACACCGCAGGTTCAGAAGGACGACGGCGCTTCGGGTCGATCGGACTATCGCCCCGGCGACGGCGGATTTGCATCGGTCGGCGTATCGATTCAACGAGTGGACTCCGGCGACAAGGTCACCGGACGAGCGGTCTATACCGACGACATCCAGCTTCCCAACATGGTCCACGGGAAGATCCTCGGCTCGCCGATCGCGCATGGCCGCATCCGGCGCATCGACATATCGAAGGCCGCCGCCCTGGATGGCGTCCTGGCGATCCTCACCGGTGCGGACGTGCCGGACACGATGTACGGCGTTTCGCCGGCGCGCTACGATGAGCACGTTCTCGCCAAGGACAAGGTGCGGCACGTCGGCGACGAAGTCGCGGCGGTCGCGGCCATCGACGAACGAACCGCCGAGGCGGCGCTGAAACTGATCGACGTTGAATACGAAGAGTTTCCGCCGGTACTCGACGCGCTGGAGGCGGTCAAACCAGGCGCGCCGCTGGTCCACGAACGCTACGAGCGGAACATCAACACCCACGTGGATCATAGCTTCGGCGACGTTGACAAGGGGTTCGCCGAGTCACACCACGTGCGCGAGGAGACGTTTACCGGCAACTTCATCTACCAATGTCCGCTCGAGCCGCACGCCGCGATTGCGACCTGGGACCACGATGGGACGCTGGTTCTGTACACTTCGACGCAGGTTCCGCACTACGTTCAGTACATGATGGCCCACGTGCTGCACCTGCCGCTGGGCAAGATTCGCGTGATTCGACCCGTTGTCGGCGGAGGGTTCGGCGGCAAGGCCGAAACCACTCCGCTCGATCTGTGCGCGGCCTTGCTGAGTCGCAAGCTCGATCGTCCCGTAAAGATGACCTACTCCCGCGAGGAGATGTTCCACCATGGCCGCGGTCGGCACAAGCAGCACATGTGCTTCAAGCTCGGCGTGGACCACCACGGTCGGATCAAAGCCTTCAAGAGCGAGATTCATCTCGATGGTGGAGCGTACTCCTCGTTCGGCGTGGCGACGGCCTACTACGCGGGCAGCGTGGTCCCGACACTGTATCACATTCCCAGCTACAAATACGACGGCTACCGCGTAATGACCAACAAGCCCGCCTGCGGGGCCATGCGCGGACACGGCGTGCCCCAGCCGCGGTTCGCGTTCGAATGCCTGCTAAGCATGATCGCCGACGATATGGGCATAGACCCCGTCGAAATCCGCCGCCGCAACGCCATGACGCCGAACACCAAAACGGTCAACGAGATGGACGTCGGCAGTTGCGAATTCCTGGCGACCTTGAAGGCGGCCGCGGAAAAGTCCGCGTGGGACACGAAGTACGGACAGTTGCCCAAAGGCAAGGGAATCGGCATCGGCTGCGGGGGGTTCGTCTCCGGCGCCGGCTACTGCATCTATCGCGGACAGGTGCAGTTGTCGCACGAGAAGGGGCGCGAATCGTTCCAGAAACGCTCCATTTTTCCCCACGCCAACGCGGTGGTGAAGATCAGCGAGGACGGGATGGCGGCCGTGCTGATGATCGGCGCCGCAGAGATTGGGCAAGGGAGTGACACGGTCCTGACCCAAATGTGCGCGGAAGCGTTGGGGATTCCCGTTTCGCGCATGCGAATTCGCAGCGAGGATAGCGATATTTCGCCGTTGGACCTCGGCGCGTACTCGTCACGGGTGACGCTGATGGCCGGTCATGCGGTCTCCCGCGCCGCGGCGGCGGTGATCGAAAAGATGCGGCCATACGCCGCAAGTTTGCTCGGTTGCGCCCCGTCCTGCGTCGAAGCCCGCGACGCCGGGTGGTTCGTTGTCGGCGGCAAGGGCAACGCTGGTGATGGGAACGGGCGACCTGCGGCTTGCGCGTCCGACTCCGCGGGGGTGCCTTGGGAGGAGGTCGCTCGAAAGTATTTCAACGACAACGGACCGCTGGTCGGCACCGGAGCTTACAAGCCTCCGGAAGGACTCGGAGGCGACTACAAAGGCTCGACGGTCGGAACCAGCCCTGCCTACTCGTTCGGAACCGCGATCTGCGAAGCCACGGTCGATCTGGAAACGGGGAAGGTCAAGATTGATCGTTTCACCGACTACCACGACTGCGGAACGCCGATCAACCCCATGGCGGTCCACGGACAGGTCGAAGGCGCCGTCGTCATGGGCGCAAGCGAAACCATCCTCGAGGACGTTCAGTTCGATGAAAAGGGGAGGATCCTCAACCCCAACCTGCACGGGTACCTCATCATGTCCATCAAGGACGCTCCGGAAATCTTCAGCGGGTTGGTCGATTCTTACGAGCCTCGCGGACCCTTCGGCGCCAAGGAGATCGGCGAGGGCAGCACGCTGCCGGTCCTCGGAGCTGTCGCTCACGCCATCGCCAACGCCACCGGAGTGTGGATCAAGGACTTGCCCATCACGCCGGAAAAGATACTCTGGGCATTGCGGAATTGTCGGGCCGGTGCAGCCGTAACGACGACTCCATCAACGATCTCCGTGTAAACCCGCCGGGGTCCGAGGCGCGACGGCGAGATGAACTCCCAAACCTCAGCCGTCATCTTCGACCTGGACGGTACACTCACGCGGCCCCATCTGGATTTTGACGCCATTCGCGCCGAAATCGGTATCGTCAACGGCCCGATACTGGAGGCCATCGAGCGAATGGACGACTCCTCGCGCCGCCGCGCGGAGGAAATCCTGCTCCACCACGAATGGGACGCCGCGAGAAACGCCGTCCTGTACGACGGGGCGGTCGACGTGCTTCGCGAGTGCCGAGATCACGGTCTTCGGACCGCGGTGATGACCCGCAACTGCCGTCCGATCGTGGATTACCTCGTTCGAACGCACGGATTGAGGTTCGACGCGGTGCGCACTCGTGAGGACGGAGCGATCAAACCATCTCCGGAACCCGTACTCTCCATCTGCCGCGAGCTTGGCAGCGATCCCCGCAAGAGCTGGGTCGTGGGGGACTATCTGTTCGACATTCTGTCCGGCGAAGCGGCGGGGACCAGAACCGTATTGATGATCGGCGACGGACCGGAACCGGAGTATGCGGATCGCGCAAGCCACATCATTCGTTCGCTGGGCGAGTTGTCGTCCCTGGTCACCGTCAGCCCGTAACCTCAACGCTCGGCGGCGGCGACAGATTGACAGTCTGCAACGTCTTCATTCGCAGCAACATCACCATCCAGAACAACCAGATGCCGCCCAGGAACACCTTCACCCCGGGAACGGGCGCGACGTAGGTGCTGAAAGCCATCACGATGGTAAGCGATGAACCGATCCGCAGTTTTTGCGTCCGGGTCAAACCATTTCGGTTCCGGAACGCGGAGATGTAGGGGCCAAGTCGTGGATGGCTCAGAAGCCAGCCGTGCAGGCGCGGATCGCTTCGTGCGAACAGGTAGGCCGCGAGCAGTAGAAACGGCGTCGTCGGGAGCAGCGGCAAGAAGATGCCCGCGGTTCCCAGAGCGACGTTAAAGATCCCCAGGGCTGTGAGTATCGTTCTCCTCAATCCGTTGCTCATGCTGCCGAGTTATCGACGCTAAGCGTCCCCGAATCAAGGATGGGTGGCGGCGAGGCGCCGGCGGACGATCATGGGCCAGTCCCATACCCGCCGATGGGCTTGCGGCAGGCCCACGCCGCTCCGGCGAGGGCTCAACTATCGACTGGACGATCCGACGACCTCCGGCTGAGAGCCATTGGGCAAGGGCTTGCTGAACCGGCACTTGGGGTACTTGCTGCAGCCCAGGAACTGTCCCGACCGGCCCGTGCGGATCAGCATCGGTTCTCCACATTCGTCGCAGGGAATGTCGGTCTGAATGGGCTTAGGTTTCGCTTTGGCTGGGGAGGGCATCTCCGCTTCCGCTCGCTTCTTCGCCTCGCCCCGTAGGTTGGAGACGAAGGAGCACTTGGGATAGGCGGAGCAACCGAAGTACGGCCCGTACCGACCATTCCGGGCGGTGGCCTCGGCGCCGCAGTTCGGGCAGCGTAACGGTTCTTCAGGCCAAACTTCCACGACGGGTTTGCCGGTACGCGTCCAGGCAAATCCCGCCGGCGGGGGGCCAAGGGCCGCGAGGTCCACCTTGCCCTTGGCGTCGCGCGGCACGTTCTTACCGTTGCGCTTCCCGTTTTTGCCGGCGGGCTCGGACGGAGCTTCGGGAATCTGCCCGGATTCGTTGAGCGCCCGCAACTCGTCCAGCTTCTCCATGGGCATGGCGTTGCGGCAGCGCGGGAATCCGGAGCAACTGAGGAATGGACCCCGTCGGCTCTTGCGAATCACGATCGCCCGACCGCACTTGTCACAGCGCACGCCCGCGTCTTCCGGTTTGGGTTTTTCCACGTACACGCCGTGCGGAAGCGGCTTGGTCGCCTTGCACTTCGGGTATCCGCCGCAACCCATGAACGATCGCCCTCGGGCGAACTTCACGTTCATGGCGCCGCCGCACTCAGGACACGGCTCGTGAATCTCTTCCGGCTTCACCTTGCGTAACGGCGTGCCCGTGTCGTCGCTGGGGAGGGTGTTGCTGCAATCAGGGTATCCCGTGCAGCCCAGGAACGGCCCCAGTCGACTCTTGCGCAGGATCATGGGTTTGCCGCAAAGGGCACATGGATCCTTGGCCACGACCTCCTTCACCGGCTTGCCCTCGCTGTCCACGTTCATCGTGGTCTTGCAGTCCGGGTAGCCGCTGCACGACAGGAACCGCCCGTTCTTACCAAGGCGGTACACCATCGCCTTGCCGCATTCGCGGCAAATGTACTCGCTGGGTTCGGCGCGAGACCGCTCCATCTCCAGGTGTGCGCGATCCAGGGAGGCACGGAACGGTTCGTAGAACTCCCGCAGTACGTGCACCCAGTCGAGGTGCGCTTCCTCAATTTTGTCCAGCTCATCCTCCATGTACGAGGTGAACTTGGGGTCCATGATTTCGGGGAAGTGTTCCAGAAGGCGATCGGTCACCACCTCGCCGCGAGCTGTCGGTTGTAGTTTCTTTTCAATCAACTCGACGTACCCGCGGTCCTGCACGGTCTGAATGATCGCGGCGTAGGTGCTCGGACGGCCGATCCCCTCGGACTCCAGCTTCTTGACCAGCGACGCCTCCGTGTACCGTGGCGGCGGATTGGAATACTGTTGTTGGGGATCGATCTGCAAGGGGGCGAGGTCCGCGCCGACAGACAGCTTCGGCAGAATGATGTCGCCGTTCTCCGTCGTTTCGTTGAGCCTCAGGAAGCCGTCAAAGACCAGGCTTCGTCCGTTCGCCCGGAACACCGCATCGCCCGCCGACGTCCCCGCGGTGATCTGCACCACGGTGCTGTCCCACTCCGCCGGGGTCATTTGGCAGGCGACGAAGCGACGCCAGATCAGCTCGTACAGCTTGTGCTGCTCGGCCGTCAGCTTGCCCTTGAGCGACTCGGGGGTTCGGCCCGCTTCCGATGGTCGGATCGCCTCGTGCGCCTCCTGGGCGCGCTTGGAGCTTTCGTAGACGTTGGCGGACGCGGGGAGGTAACGCTGCCCGAATTGCTTGTGAATGAACCCCCGCGCGGCCTCGACGGACTCACGGCTGAGATTGGTTGAGTCCGTCCGCATGTAGGTAATCAGACCGACCTGCCCTTCACCACCGCCGAGGTCGATTCCCTCATAGAGCTGCTGCGCGATCCGCATCGTCCGCGACGGTGCGAATCCCAGGGCGGTTGACGACGCCTGTTGCATCGCCGCCGTCGTAAACGGCGGATTCGGCTTGCTCAGCGTGCGTTTGGTCTGCACGTCACTGACGCGGAACTTCGGCGCCTTGCGCGGATCGATCCGCCCACGAAGAGTGATGCTCTTGAAGCCCTTGTCCGCGTAGGCTCCGAACGGGGCTTCGTCGATGCCTTCCACAACGAATCCCAACGATTCGGCGAAACTCCGTGCCGCTGCGACTGAACCGGCGACCGCGTCAGACCCACCGAATTTCACCAGCTCGGCGCCGAGCGATCCTTGTTTGGAAAGCCAGGTGTTCCGCTCCTTGCCGGTCCGCCCGTCGGCTTTCCCGGCGTGAAGGAACTTCTCCCACGAATCCCGTAGCGAATCGGCCTTCATCACCTCGGGCGTGAACACGCCGACGATGCGCCACGACTCCTCCGGAACGAAGGCACGGATCTCACGCTCACGATCGACGATCAGACGCACGGTGACGGATTGAACGCGACCCGCCGAAAGACCCTTGCCGAGCTTGGCTTGAAGAAGCGGACTCAGTTGGTACCCGACGATGCGATCGAGAACCCGCCGCGCCTGTTGCGCGTTGACCTTGTCCATGTCGATGGCGTGCGGGTGGGAGAAGGCGGCTTGGATGGCTTGCTTTGTGATCTCGTTGAAGACCACTCGCTGGGTGCGTTCCGGGGTCAGGTTCAACGCATGAGTCAGATGCCAGGCGATGGCCTCCCCCTCGCGGTCCAGGTCGGTGGCGAGGAAAACCATGCTCGCCTTCTCGGCGGCCTTCCTCAATCCTCCCACGACTTTCTTCTTTTCACCGAGAACCTCGTAAAGCGGTTCAAAGTCCTTGTCGAGGTCGATCCCGAGGTCATTGACCGGGAGGTCGCGCACGTGCCCCATGCTGGCGAGCACCTCAAAATCGGCCCCCAGATAGCGGTTGATGGTCTTTGCCTTGGCCGGGGACTCGACGATCACCAGCGAGCGACCTGATGGGATGGGTGTCTTCTTGGCCACGATAGAGATCCAGCGTTCTCGTGCGGCGGCCCTTTCCGAGGCCCCGAACGGTTTTTGTATCGACCGTTAGGTCCGATTACTCCATTCTGATACGCTTGGCGCGTAAGTTGGGTTGTCCCCTCAAAGGGGGCGGGGTTTATCCGCCGGCGGTCAATGTGTCAAATACCGAGTTCCGGGCCGCGCGGCTGTGAGTTGCTTTTTCCCCCGCCCGCCCTATACTGAACGGTCTTGACCTGATTTTCCATAAGATCAGTTGCCGCAAGGAGTTATGCGCCATGATGAAGTTTTTCCGAAAGTACAACAAGCAACTCTTGGCTCTTTTCATGGTCCTTCTGATGGTGGTCTTCATCGGGGGCAGCGCCTTGCAATCGCTGATGGACCCGAAAATCGACTTCCAGGTGGCCAAATGCAACTTTGGGCCGATTTCCAACCTCGAGGTAAACGTGGCCAACGAAGCCACCAAACTGATGGAGTCCCTGCAGCTGGACTGGCGGCAGCGGTTCGCCGGAACGCCGTCGCCGCTGGAGACGATGGATTGGCTGCTGTTGTCGCGAGAGGCGGACAGTTTGGGCTGGTCGCCAGACGAAAGCAGCGCGCTCGCGGCGGGGGGCGATGACTCGCTGACTGCAAAGATTGACCAGATGGCCCGCGCGATGCGCGTGAAGCCCGTGGCGATTCGCCGCGCCATGGCTGAGTACCGCGCCGTGCAGGAGGCCGCCGGGGCGATCGCCAGCGCCGCCACCCCCAGCCAGGCCGAAGTGGACTCCGCCGCACGCGACGCGCTGGAACAGGTTCGGATTCGGGCGGCGGTCCTCCCGGCCGATGCTTTCGCCGAGCCGGGCCGCAATTTTTCAGAGGACGAATTGAAAAGCCATTTTGAAACCTACCGCGACAAGGAGCGCGGCGTTGGTTTGAACTTCGGATACTACCGCCATCCCGCCATCAAAGTGCAATACCTCCGGATCGACCGCGACGCCATCGCCGAGAAACTTGGCGTCGCCAATCTGGAAAAAACGGCCCGCGCGTTCTATGACGAGAACAAAACAATGCACGCTACGTTCCGGAGAAACCCCGCGGAAATGTCGGCGCCGGACCTCGCCGGACAGGGCGACGTACCCGGTCCGCCGTCGCCGGCCATATCGCCGTATCTAGCTTGGGAGCAAGCCAAACCCGTCGCCATGAATGCCGTACGGAAGAAGCTCGCCGACGAGGCCGCCGACCAACTCGCCAATTTCGTGATTCAACTCGCTACAGCGAATTGGTTGGACTCGGAGCGGAAAGAAGACGGGTATCGGGTGCCGCCGGCCGGCGCCTCCGACCTGGGGCTTTACGAGCAACTCCTGAAACGCTTGCCGCCGAAGCTGACCTTCCCGGACGCGGTGTCCGTCGCCAGCACGGAGTTTTTCACCGCCGAAACGGCTGACAAGGTTCCCGATCTAGGTGGCGCATCATTCCGTCCCGCGCAGGGCGTGGGCATCCTGTTTAAGACCCTGGCGTTCAAAACTCAGGCGATTGTGCCCACGGTGCCCAAGGACGAGGGAGCCAACGCCGGAGACTACCTGGCTACGTTCCAGACCGGTTCCTATCCAATCCGCGCGGGCGACGCCGGAAACGTGTTCATTTTCCGGATCATTGACTCGCGCCCCGGCCACGCGGCAGACTCGCTCGACGAAGTTCGCGCCGAGGTGGTTGCCGACCTTCGCACGCTCCACGGTTTTGACGCCGCCAAGCGCCGCGCCGCGTCGTTCAGAGAGTGCATGGCCTCCGACACCCTCAAGAACGCCTGTGACGCCGATGGCGAACTCGAGACTTTCCGGGCCAAGGGCCTGGGAATTGCTGCCGGCTATCTCGAGCCGCCGCCGTTTTCTCGTGTCCCGAAGTTTCTGGCGGCCCGCGGCCGCTCCCCCGACGGCATCGACGTAGGCGGGGGGTTGGGCAAGCTGCCTTCCGCGGCCGTGGAGCAGTGCTTCAGCGCTGCCAACGCAAACGATAGGACCGCCATCATCGAGGTACCTGATCGGGCGATGGTCGTCCTTGTGGAGTGGGCAGAAACGATCCACGCCGCCGAGGACGAGTTCACCAAGCTGCGTACAAATCTGTCGACGCAAATGGTCGATTTGCGCATGCGCAGCGCGCTCGCGGAATGGTTCGACCCCGAAAAGATTCGTGCCCGCACGGGGTTTGCCTTCCAGAAGAGCAAATAGCGCGCACTCCGCTGCAACCAGGCATCGTCGAACGTGCGCCGAACACCGCGGACGACCGTTTTGCGGTGCAGCGCGACCGGCTCTGGTCTGTGTAAACTCTTGTATGTCCCTTGTCTTTGGCCCGATGACCCTCCTATAAGTGGAGCGACGCACCGGGGCATCGAACGGAATCACGCCCACGGCATAGTGCCCCCGACTGCTCAGACGGACCTAATGAATGGGGACGGAGAATCGCTCCCTCATGAAGGCTTGACTCCCCCAAGTCGCGTCACTTGCACCCGCCTGTGACGCGGACGACCACGGCGCCGCGGGGGGGGCCCCCCCCCCC
>JBBTCJ010000034.1:24066-85264 GCA_038043285.1 Planctomycetota bacterium
CCGAGGCGAAGATGCGGGCCATCGGCGCGCCGGCGGTGCGCGAGCCGGCGGCGGCATACAGCTCGTTGAGGTTGCGACCGGCCCAGAACTCGCGCTCGAATTCGTCGTTCTCCCCGCGCACGCGGCGCAGCCGTTTTTACCCGGGCCGCTCCGAAACGGATCGCCCGCCGATCCCTCCCCGCGGCACCGCTGACAATGTGCCGTCCGAAAGCGATAATCTCACGGGGACGTCCACGCCGGCGTCCGTGGTTTGGCCATGAACGAGTCACCGCCCCACGTGCAGACCAAGCGAGAGATCGAGCAGTTGCTCGCTGCGCGCGGATTGCGTCCCAGGAAACGATTCGGGCAGCACTTCCTCGTCGACGGAAACCTGATGCGGACGCTGGTTGCCCGCGCGGAGATTGTTTCGACCGATTGCATCCTTGAGGTCGGCGCCGGAACCGGAGCGCTCACCGAACTGCTTGCCCAGCGTGCAGGACGCGTGGTGGCCGTCGAGATCGATCGTGACCTGCTGATCATCCTTCGCGAGCGCTTCGCCGGCGTGAACAATGTGACCTTCGTGGAGGGCGACGTTTTGGCTGCGAAGCATTCGCTTTCGGCTGAGGTGATCGCGGCCTTGGCTCGCCGGAGTGAGCACGTCGGTGTGACAAAGTTGGTCGCCAACCTTCCCTACCAGGTCGCCACCCCGCTGGTGATGAACCTGCTTCTGGACCATCCAGTCGTGACTCAGCTGTGTTTTACGGTCCAGGCGGAGGTCGGTGAGCGGATCACAGCGGACCCCGGATCAAAGGCTTTCGGGCCGCTGTCGATACTCGCGCAGCTTCTGTGCCGCACGACGACGGTCGCTCGGCTTGGGCCGCAGGTGTTCTGGCCTCGTCCGACGGTCGATTCCGTCATGTTGTGTCTCGACGTCGGCCATTGCCCGTTTGCGGGGCGCGGGGAGCTTCGAGCTTTCGCCGCTTTCGTGCGCGAGGTTTTCGAGTATCGGCGAAAGACGCTTCGTTCAGCGCTACGCCGCGTCATCGGCGAGGATGGGATCGACCGTCTCGAAAACACGTTTGATCTGAGTCGTCGGGCGGAACAGGTTGGGATCGACGAGTGGCTTGCGCTGGCGCAATCAGCGGGCGTCTGCGGCGTGAAACCGAACGGCGCATAAGGCCGGGGCCTCGTGGATCGGATCGCGGTTCGTTCATGGTGACGGCGGCGGGGCGTCCTCCCGCCCCGGCAAGCTCGTTCCGAACGTCGCCTCCTTGGGGTTCTCTAACCCACGGAGATCCTCAGGGTAGTCAAGGTCGTACGTCGTGCCGTCGTCGTTAGTTTCAACAGTGCGGACAAGCTCGGGGTGCGCGGCGGCCAATTGGTTGAGCGCCGTCACCGAGGCGTGAACCTCCGCACTCAGCGAGCACGGGAAGATCAGCGGATGCCCACGGCGCCCGCCGTGCGAGGCGATGATGATCCGACTGGGATCGATCGCGAAAACGCCCAGGCATCGACGGACCGAGTCGCTGGTCACGCGGGGCATGTCACCGGGGATGACCACGACGCCGTCGAACAGATCCCTCCCGCCTCGACCTGACTCCCAGCAGTCTCGGCGATCCCCAGCGCGGAAGGCCGACGCAAGCACCCGCAATCCGATGCGGATCGAGTCGATCATCTCGGCGTCTGGGCAATCGTTGATGGCAACCGTGACTCGCGGATCCGTCGGAAGATCAAGCTTCTCTCGCAGCGCGCCACGCGTCACCACGACCACGCCGTCGACGCCCGCGGACAGCAGCGTTCGGACCACCGTTCCGCAAAGCGTGCTCCCTCGATAGCGAATCGCCTGCTTATCGGCCCCCATGCGCCGGCCCAGACCCGCAGCCGGCACAATCGCCCAGAAGCGAACGTCTTTCGCGCAAGAAGAACATGGATCGGTCACCGGATCAGCCACTCCCGCCGCTGCGATGTCCGACGGTCGGCGGCATCCGCTCACTCCGGCGAACCGCCACGAGTTGCGCGGCGATGCTCACCGCGATCTCCTCAGCGGTAACCGAACCGATGCTCAACCCGATCGGGGCGTGAACGCGGGCCAGCCGCTCTTCGTTCGCCCCCGCGCGCCGTAGGTCGTCGAGCGTCACCTTGACCTTCCGCCGGCTGCCGATCATGCCGATGTACTTCGCCGGAGAGTCCAGCACCGCCGCGAGGGCGCGTTCGTCGTGTTTGTGCCCGCGCGTGACAATGACCACATAGGTGTTTGCGTTGATTGGAAAGCCGCCCAGCATCTCGGCAATATCTCCGATAACGACCTGGATCGGGAGCGGGAAACGCTTCAGGCTGGCGTGGTCCGCGCGATCGTCCAGTACCACGACGCGAAAGCCGAGCGTGTGAACCATTTGCGCGAGAACGCGGCCGATATGACCCGCGCCGGCAATGAGCGCCGTGGGCTGCGGTTCCAGCGCGATGCGGCATAATTCGGTCGCTTCGGCGCCCGCCATCAATGCCGGCCGGTCCGGCGGGGGGGCGCGAAGGATCAGCGTGGCCGCCTCGCCTTTGATCAACTGCCGCACCGTCGCCGCGAGGGAGTCGCCGTCGGTGCCGGGTTGCAGGATGGAGATCGTGACCTCCACCGAACCGCCGCAGATCATGCCGTCGTCGTAACCAAAATCGTGGTCTAACTCGAACGTCGCCCGTTCGTCGCGCTGAGAGGCCAGTGCCGCGTGCGCGCGCCGCCGAACGTCCGCCTCGACGCATCCGCCGCCGATCGAACCCGTCATCCGAGCCGCTTGGTCGACGCAAACGATCGTCCCGCGCGGCTGCGGAACCGATCCGCGCGTCTCGACGATGGCGCACAACGCCACCGCGCGCCCGCCCTCCAACTCATCCAGCGCCGCGCCAAGGACTTTCTCGGGGCTCATGTCGATCAACAATACCGAACCGCGGCATGGGCAGGCAAGTAAAAGGAACGCACGATCCGATCCGCCCGAACGAGGCCCTCCCGCGTGAGTCGAACGCATGTCGCATCGACCTCCAGCCACCCTCGAAGGGACAAATCGTCCAGCAAGGGCGCGAAGCAGTCGCGCAAGTCCGGACCAAACTTGTCTCGCAGATGTTCGATGTTGACCTCGCCGAGCTTCAGTCGGAGAACCAGCTCACGCACGAACTGCTCCTCCTTGTTGAGCGGATAGGCCCGATGGACGGGAAGTTCTCCGGCGCCTATGGCGCCGGTGTAAGCGTCCAAAGACGCCAGGTTCTGGAAGTGTACGCCGGAAACGTAGGAGAACGACGCCACGCCCAAACCCAGCACGTCAGCCCCACGGTACTGCTCGTCCTGGTACACGAAGCAATGCCTGACGGGATCCCTCACTGCGGCGTAAGCGCTGCGAACCTGATAGCCGCAACCCTCCAACTGCGCGAACGCACGCATCAAGCGGGAGCGCTTCTCGTCCCAATCCGGCAGTGGGGCCGGCGGCCCCGACCCGTGCATCGATCGGCACAGCGGCGTGTTGTAGGGGATTTCCAGTTCATAGATCGTGATCATCTCCGGATCAAGTTCCATCGACCGATCGACGCTGCACAGGAAACTCGCCTCCGTTTCCCCGGGAAGCCCGACGATGAGATCGAGATTGACCACCGCGAAGTCGCCCCGGCGAATGGCCGCATACGCCCTCTCTACGTCCGCAGTGAGGTGAGCCCGACCGGAAAGCTGCAAGATATGGTCGTCGAAGCTCTGCACGCCGAGGCTGACGCGGGTGACGCCGCCGTCGACGAGTCTGCTTACCAGTGCGTCGCTCACGGATCGCGGCGCGCACTCAAACGTCACTTCGCGCACCTCGCCCCAGGAGAATGTCCGCCGCAGGCCGTCAAGCAGACGCTCGGTCAACTCCGCCCCGAGCAGCGACGGGGTTCCACCGCCGAAGTAAACGAAGCTCGGCCGGCGGTTCTTGAAGGCCGCGGAACCGGCGTACATCCGCGCCTCGGCAATCAGGAGATTCACATACTCCGTCCTCTGCTCCAGCGTGTGCTCGGCATAGGACAGGTAGTAACAGTAGTCGCAGCGTTTCATGCAAAACGGGACATGAACGTACAACCCCAGCGGCGCCGCCGGGGAGGGCGGCGGCGACAATAGGAGCTTTCTTACATCGGCCACGTGTTTCGGCGACCAGGTGGAGAAGGGCGGATAGGCAGCGACGAAGTAGTTGCCCTCCAGTGGTTCGTCGGAGTTGATCGGCTGCCGACAAACCCTGCTATCCCCAGGTCGATCCACGGTCCCAACTCTCCGATTTCGTCGCCCAGCCGCCCCCAACGCGCACGATCCGCCGGGCTTCACCCCGCCACTCGACGAATCTCCAGGTTCGTCTATCGGGCAGGCGCCGCTGGAGCCTTGCACGCCCCGTGCCAGCACCCCCCAGCTACGGGCAGAACGAAACCCGGGTGTAGTCGTCGATGTCCAGGTCGCCGTCGGCATCGAGGTCCAGGCGAGCGCAAGGCGCCTTCGGCGGCGGGATCCCGTGCTCGCCGAAGCAGCGTTGGAACGCGGCGAAGTCGGACAGGTCCACACGGTGGTCGCCGTCCGCGTCTCCTGCGGCGCGACGCATGACGATCCGCTGATCAGCGGCAACGTCGCGTCGAAGCGTCTCCGTGCCGTCCGGCCAAGCGACGCGCAGTTCGTCGACGACGGCCGCGTCACCGAGTCCGAAGTGTTGCTCGTGCGGCCGCCCGGACAGGTAGCTGCCGCCCGCGATGACCTCGTGCGTGTACGTCGTGTCACCCACGGTTGCATGGACGCGGGCACCGACCGCGTTTCGGTTGACGTCGCACCCACCGACCAACAGCACGTCGAGCCAATGCCCTTGGTTCGGCGTGCGGTTCTCCAACAGGATCGTGGTTCCCAGAAGGTTGGTGACCAGGAGATCCTGGTCCCCGTCGAGGTCGTAATCGAAGGCCACCGCCGCGCGGGCGTCTCCGACAAAGTCGGCTCCCGTGCCGGCAGACCGCGCGAAATGGTCCGTTCCGTCGTTGAGAAACAGGACTTCCGGCGTGTCCACCAGGCCGGGACTGAAGATCTCCAGGAACTGGTCGTAACCGTTGACCGCATACAGGTCTAGATCGCCGTCGTTTTCCACGTCGAGGAACTCCGCTCCCCAGCCCCAGTACGCGTCGCGAACGCCGCGTGGGCCGGCTTCGTCCACGAACGACAGCACGCCGGTTTCCGTGAGCTGGTTGATCTGCATCGTATTGTACTGCGTCGTGCCCACCCGCCCGTCGTTGAGGTTGTTGTCGGTGATGTTGGTATTGAACAGGTCAAGGTCGCCGTCGTTGCCCAAATCGGCGACGGCCACCCCCATGTCGTTGCCCGTGTGCGTTGCCCCCACGGCGATCGTCCGGTCGACGAAAAACCCGCCGTCATTGCGGTAGTAGACGTCGGAAGTGTGATCCACCGCTACGTACAGGTCGGGATCGCGGTCATTGTCAAAATCGGCGAAAATGCAGGTGAAGCTGTCGCGGCTGAACTCACCCAGTCCGACGTCGAGGGTCACGTCTTGGAAGTGGAAATCGCCAAGGTTCCGATAGAGCCGATTGTAGCCGGGGAAGATCGGGTTGTTTCCGCCTGTCTCCATGAACCAGAATCCGACGTAGACGTCGAGCCGTCCGTCGTTATCGTAATCACCCAGGCAGGCTCCTCCCTTGAGGTAGCCGAACGGAGCGAACCCCGAACCGGGCGTCACGTCGACGAACGTCGAACCGTCGTTGCGGTAGAGCCTGCAGGGCGGATGCGGCTCAGCCGTGGTGTCGTCGTTGATCAGTAGCAGGTCTTGCAACCCGTCGTTATCGAAATCGGCAAAATGCGCAAGACGACCCAAGCCGAGGTCGGCCACGCCCAATGCAACGCTCACGTCGGTGTAGCGGCGACTTCCATTCACCACGTCGTTGCGGAACAGCTTGTTGGGTTGTCCCTCCTGGCCGAGGAGATACAGGTCGTAATCGCCGTCGCCGTCATAGTCGCCGACCGCGGCTCCATTGCCCATGTTTTTCTGCATCATGGCGAGGATGGCGGTTCGGTCGCGGGGCCAGCTAGTGTCGAGGAAATCAAACGTCGGGCCGTAGGGGACGGAGTGGACTAAGCCGAGATCGTTGCCCACGCTGACAAAACTGACCTGGGCGCTTGCGGTGGATGCCAGCACGCAGAGGATGAAGGCACGTGTGGGCAACAGCCTGGCGTTCATCGATCCTCCGACACCCTCACCTCGTCCGCTCCGGCACCTTTCGGTACGCTCCTGCGGACCATCACTCTCCGCGAAGCCCGTGCATACAACGGGCAGGCGAGTCGTCGGAACGACCCGCCTGCCCGGTCTGGGTTAGGTCAGATGCTCTTGCAGCGTGGGGCTACGGCCATTCCCGGCTCCCCACCCTCACCCCCGCCCCTCTCCCTGCAATGGAAGAGGGGTTGAGGAAAACCATGTCACGGTTCCTCGCATCCGGCGTTCGGATCCACCGGCTTGGGAACGATGTTGCCGGTGATGCCGATGAAGTCGAAGAACGCGTTGTTCGCATCCGGGTTGCCGTCGGTCTCGATGGCGATGATTCGATCTCTCTGGAACTCAACGAACCCGCCAAGCCCCAGACCGTCGGCGTCCAGCGGCGGGGTGTGGTCCCGCAGCTTGCCCTCGAGGATGTCCATGGTCTCGGTCCGTCCGCTCTCGTCGTTGAAGAATCCGAGTTCGGGCACGTCCGTCGGTCCGCCGCACACCACGCCGAACGGCGTCTCGCGGTCCAGCGACAGGAAGTTGAACTTGATCCGGTCGCGGCCGGTGTTCGGATTGGTGACCACGTCCAGGCTGAGATTCAGCCGAACCGTCGCGCAATACTCCCACAGGATGCACTCCGTGGAAGCGGTGCTCTGGGTTCCGAACTCGAGGTCCAGATCGCCCAGCGAGCAATCCGGAATGCTCTCCAACGAACCTGAGTTGAGAACGCCGTTGCCGTCGCGGTCAGCGACCAAATGCAACGAAATCTGATCGTACTGCAGCACGACCTCGACGCCTGACGTCGCCGGATCGTCGTCGATCAACATCTTCGGCGGGTTGTGGATCCGCCCATTGAGGATCAACGTCGAGCCGACATTAATGTTGGTGTTGCGGCGGATGCGCGCCGCACGGCAACAGGCACGACGATCGTCGTCGAGCGGATCATTGACGCCGCCGTAGGGATAGGCCGCCTCGCAAGCGTCGGTGCAACCGTCCAGACGAGCACAGAACCGTTGACAGGTGTCCGTGCTTCGCATGCCGATGCACCGAGCGCGCTTGTGTTCGTCGGTGATGGTGCTGCAATCGTCGGGAATGAAGTTGCCGAAGGTCCGCGTGGTTTCAAACTGGGTCTTGAGGCGACCGGTCATAACCATGCTGTAGAAAAGCTGGTTAAACACGTCGTCCGAGATGGCGATGGTGACGTGGCCGACGGGGTTGCCGGCGGCGTCGAGGATCGGCGGAATCGGGATCGGCGCGTTCTTCAGCGGCGTGCCGGCGATCGCCGGGGCAGCCGGGTCGATTTCCGACGGTTCCGGCGCGAAGTTCGACTCGATCGACACCGCAAGACCGGTGTTGGTGATCGCTGCGTCGGAGACCTTGCTGTCCCGCTGCCTGGTGCCGAACTCCGGCAGATCCTTGTTCTCGAACTTGGCGAAATCCGTATCAAACGGATCGCCGTCCATCGAGCCGAGCTTCTCCTTGATGTCGTCGGCGGTCATCTCAAACTCGATCGTGCCCAGACCCGGATCCCACAGGCCGAAGGTGATCACCTGTCCGAGGAAGTTGAGTACGTCCAGGAAGAAACCGAGCAGGCACCCGATGTCGATTTCGCCGCCGATGTGCGTGAAATCGTTGGGATCGGTTTCCCCGAGGTCGAAAGTCACGTCGAGCGGCTGACGCTGTTCGCGCGGAACGCCGCTTTGCAGCAGGCGGTCGCGGGTCACGTCGAAAGCCACGAACATGCCCTTCTGGTTGATTCGACCGTCTAAATCCACCGTCACGCAGACGGCGCAGGCGCAGCCCCCGAAGGCGCAGACGCATCCGCTCTCGCAATACCCGTCCCAGTGGGCGGTGATGTCGATCTGCGGAAGGTTGATCTTGGTGTGGATCGACCCTTCCCGGGGGTCGGGCGTGCCCGACGCGTTGAGATCAACCTCCACGGAGAAACTGTCGTCGTGCAGGTCGGTGTTGTTGATGAACATCTTCGTCGGTGGGTCGCATTCGACGTCGATCTCTTTTCGCTCAGTCGGGGTGTCCTTGATCGCCCGTTTTGCCCGGTCGCCGAGGCACTTCTTGTTCTTGTTCTTCATAGCCTCAAAGAACGTGTCGATGCCCGGTTCGGTGATGGCCAGCACGAAGGCGCGTCCGATGACACCCGGATCAGCGGCAACGATCGAAGCGACGGCGGATGGCGCTCCGACAATCGGCCCGACGGCGAAGAAGAAGCTGTCGAAGGTCATGTTGTCGTCGACGTCCACCGCCTGGGCGACCAGCCGGTTGGAACCCTTGGTGAATGAGCCTGCGGAGCCGCCGTGCGTATCCACCGCGTCACGGAGGTTGGTTTCAGGCACCATCACGTCAAATGCGACCTTGTAGCTGTCGCCGGCGTCCGTTCCATTGCCAAGCGTGACGATGGGGTTGGACACGTCGATCGGGAATCCGTTGATGTTGGCCGAAGCGATGGCCAACCCGTGGCACACTTCGCCCACGACGTGCGTCGGTCCGCCCGCGGTGACCTCGCCCGGCGTCGGATCGGTCACGTCAATCTTAAACACCATCGAGATGCCCTTGTCGTAGACGTCGTCGGCGTGGCACGAATCCGTCGGGCGTCCGGGCGTCTTGGGGAACGCACTCGGTCGCCATTCGCCATCGATCGCAACGATGTGCCCGCCGCAACCCAAACCGGACAACGTCATGCTCAACGTGTTCGAGGCCATTTCGTCTATGGCGCCCGACGACACCATCAGGTCCGTAACCGTCACCGCGGTCCCGTTCACGTCCACCACGCCGCTGAATGGTCCGCCTGGGAAGTCCGTCTCCGGGCGAATCCCCAATCCGTCTGGTTTCGGACGCAGGATGTCCACCCCGTCAACCCGAATCGACAGGCTGTGCGGATCGACCATGGGAATGGCCGCCAGCACCTGTGTATCACCACCGCCGGAGCTGACCACAGAGTTGGCCGGCTGAATCACGTCGAGGTACGGAATGTTCGAGCAAAACGCCTGGACGGTGTTCTTGCCGTCCTGGGCGGTCACGCGGAGCATCGGGATCGGGGCGAACATCTCGTGCCACGGTCCTCGTGAATTGCTCTTGGTCGTCCACTTCCAGTCCTTGGGGGAGATGCGACTCGCCAGGTGTGCGCGCTCGCCGTTGTTGACCGGCAGTACATCAAGCGTCGAGCCATCGACGTCAATGGCGACAAGTTCCGCGGTCACCGTCGGGGCGACGATTCCGCCCGTGGCCTCAAACTGGATCCGATGCCAACCCGTGCAATCGTTGCCCGGACGCCCGCGGTCGTAGGGCAGGGCGCAGGTGACCGCCAAGTCAAGCCCGCCGCAGTCAATGTCCGCGGCATCGGCTTGGCCGTCGCAGTCGTTGTCGATTCCGTCGGTGCAGGTGATGCCCGACGGGCCTTCCTGCGATCCGGACAAAGCCACCGCATCGCATACCGTCGAGAGTTTATTGCCGCTGCAAACCTTTACGCCGCTGGTCTGACACGGGCCCTGACCGGCGGTGCACGCCGATCCGAGGTCCGCGAAATCCTCGTCCACATTGCCGTCGCCGTCGTTGTCCTTGCCGTCGCATTTCTCGGCTTCCTGGCAGCCGCTGTCAGCAAGGTCGATGGCACTGTCACAGTCGTTGTCGAGGCCGTCCATACAGCGGACACCCCCGGGGACGTTCTCGGATTGGGGCGGAAAGGCGACGGCGTTGCATTTCGTTAGGCCGCTGCCGTCGCAGACGATCGTGCCGTTGTTCAGGCACGCGCCAGTGCCGACGGTGCAGGCAACGCCGAGTCCGAGACCGTCGTCGGCGGTTCCGTCGTTGTCGTTGTCGAATCCGTCGCAGATTTCCGCGGTCGTGCAGTCGGTGTCGTGGCGAACGTTGTTCTCGTCCACTCCGCCGTGGTCAACGAACCCGTCGCAGTCGTTGTCCAAGTGGTCGAAACAGGTCACGACCGTGGGGTCAACGACGCTGGGATCGGACAGGCTGCGACCTTCGTCGCGCGGGTCGGGAGCGCCGGGAACCGCGTTGCAGGCGCCGCCGGTTCCGTCCCCCTTGCAGACGACCGAACCGAATCGGGCGCAGATGCCCAGGCCACTCACGCACTGCGTGCCGAGCGGATAATCACCGAACTGAAGATAGGTCGGCGAGCTGCCAAGGCACAACCCCCCGGGGCAATCGGCGGGATCGTCGCAGGCGATTCCATCATTGCCACCGCCGTCACAGGCGGCCGTTCCGTCACGCGTGAAGGCCGTGGCGTTCTCGTCCGTCTGTCCGTTGCAGTTGTCATCAACGCCGTTGCAGCACTTATCGTTGACGCCGTTGCAGGCTTCGGACATGCCCGAGTTGATGAGAATGTTCGTGTCGTCGCAGTCCGGTCCGGTGCAGTCGGCGCCCACTCCGTAGCCGTCGCCGTCGCCGTCGATGCAGTCGACGGCCACGAATCCGGATCGCAACGTAGGCTGGACGGCTCGCAGGCGATCATCCGCCGGGCGGGTTCGACCGACCTTCTCACTCGCGTCAGCAATCACGCCGCCCGTGAACAGCGCGGCACACGCCATTAGCGCAAACGACTTCCCTCGATATGCCGCGCCCCGTTTTCCAGGTGATCCTTCCCTCGCAAACATGATGAGCTAACTCCTTGAGCTTGGATTCTGAATGGACCGCGGGCGACAACCCGCGGCATCACAAGTTGTTCGTGTTGATGAACTTTCCCACTCCCCCCGTGAGTACCATGACGGAGCTTTCCCCGCTTCGCGCAACCTACCCCGTGAAGCTTCGCTCCGCCGCCACCGGTCATCGAGTGGCCCAACCCGATGAGCCGGCTACCGCAGGTTGCATGATAGCCGATTGGGCCGGTTGCGACAAGGAACAGCAATCGTCGAATCGCCAACGGTTATCGGATTGGGGCGACGAGTCGTCCTACGCAGAGGATCCCACGCGGGGGTTCAGTGCTTTGGGGTCGGCGAGCCAAGCCACGCGGAATCCACGGCCAAGGGAGCAACGGGCGATCCATCGGAGTGGATGCCCATGAAGTGCTGCTGAACGGTGTCTCCGAAGGCGTAGCTGAGATCCTCACCATGGAAGGCGCCGTCGATCAGTCCGTCGGCAATCTTCCAAAACCCGAAGTAATCGAGGACGTTCGGTGGGCCGAAACGCTCCATTCTCCGAAGACGAACCCTTTCGCGCAGGGTTCCCCCGGGCAGCCCAATGCCCGTAAGCGGGCTGGTCGATGACCCGCCCGGGAGGGGAGGGGGAAAGCCCTGTGCGATCGACAATGGAGCGAAGTGGTCGGCCAGGATCGGCGGGGTGACGGCCCGGTCGGAGGGCATTCTCACAAGTTCGAGTCGTGTTGTCGGAACTTGTCGGAAGGCATCAAGAATGGCCATAGCCACCGAGTCTCCGACGAGATCGTCGTCCTCGCCGACAACGACAAGAACCAGGGAACCCTCCGGGATCAACGCGAGTTCATCGAGACCGACGACCTGCCCGGCGCCCGGTTCGACAAGGAACACGAACGCCGGAGGGGGCAGGCCGTTCGAGGTCGACGTCGCCGCCAACCGTGCAGCAAGCATTCCGCCGAACGAGTGCCCGATCCAACCGATCTGACCGACGACCGGGCGGACGGGTCCGTCAGTTTTCAGCCGGTTCCACGCGGATTGAGCCGCGCGCAGCGCGTGAAGCCGCATGGCCTCCGGCGCGTCTCGCAAAAGCTCCTGGTATCGAGGAAAGACCACGATGTTGCCTTTTCGAACAAGATGCTGAATCCAGGCGCCGTAGATTCGCGGGTGCATTCCACCCCATCCATGCAGAAAGACAATGACCGGCGCCTCGTCGGGCGTCGGGTCGGAGGGAGTGAAGATCCAATATTCGTCGGCGCCTTGTCCGTAGACCGCCGACGACGCCGTCGCGTGTCGATAATCAGCGCCACCGGGTCCGTCCGACGGTTGGCCTGGGGGGCGGATGGTATCGACGGTGTTACAGCCGCCGCCGCAGAATGCGACCGCAAGCACCATGTAGAGATACCGAAGGAATAACCGCGGGTATGCCGCAGGGTCAGGCTGGCGCGGAGATTCGAACGTCGGTAGACGTTCCCGCGTCCGCGCGGGCTGTCTCCCGCGGCTCGCGAGGTAGACTCCCGACGGGGGGCAGATCATTCGTGGTTCCTATTTCGATTCCGTCGGGTTTCCAACGGTCGCTTTGAAGTCCGCGGGTTCATTCCCTTGGCGACTGAAGGCCATCGGTGGTCGTGCGGCCAGTCTACCCTCGATGGGGGGATTCACTCAATCGTCCGGCACGTCGGTCGAGACGGCAGCGCACGAGCAGGCGCCGCGGCAGAAGAAGTAAGGCGAACATGGGAAGGAGGGGGATCCACCCCGTTGCACCGCACAAACGAGGGGTGTTACCCGCTCCATCGGTGTCTTGCCCGGGGCCGGGTTCGTCCGGAGGAGTCGTCGCCTCGCACGCATCGCCGATGCCGTCTCCGTCCGCATCAGCCTGACCGGCGTCGGCGACGGCCGGACATACGTCCTGGCGGTTCAGAATGCCGTCACCGTCTTCGTCCGGGTCGCAACCGTCGAAGACTTCGTCACCGTCCGAATCGACGAGGTTCGTTTCCGGCGTTTCGGGACTCGAATCCGCATCGTTGAGGATGCAATCGCCGTCTCGGTCGCCGTCGCAGGCGTCGCCGATGCCGTCCATGTCCAGGTCAGCCTGGTTCAGGTTCCAGGTCTGCGGGCAGTTGTCTGAGGCGTCGGGGAACGAATCCCCGTCAGCGTCGGTTCCGGCTTTCTGGCCGAGAAACAGGCGGAAGCCGTAAAATGGGTTGGCGGTGCCGAGGAAAAGCCCCATCGGCGTGGACAAGAACGAACGTACGCCGTAGCTGAACGGATCGCCGAATCCGGTGCGTGAGACCCGTGTCCATTCCTTGCCATCCGGAGTCGCCCACAGGTCGAAGCCGCCTTCGACGGCGGAGATGATGTCGCCGATTTCGTCGGGATCCCGGTTCTCCATCATCGGGCGCAGATCGGGATAGCGGACGAAAAATTCGCTGCTCTCGAGCTTTTCGACGGAGAGATCCTGAAAATACTGGGTGAAGACCGAGAGATCGAACGTGCCGACGTAGAGCACGCCTTGGTGGACAACCATTCTCCAGATGTAGCCGGAGAAGAAGTTGCCGCAACCTGCCTCCATGCCCGACGTCGGCATCTTGTAGCCGTCCGGCGTGGTTCGTGCATCGCCGCAGACGACCTCCCATCGGTCGTCGGCAGCCACGCGAATCAGCTCAGCGGGAGCGGGATCGACCTCGGGGAAATAGTCCAGAGCGACGAAGTTGATCCCGGAGCCGACGTAGAGGTGATCCCCGAAGGCGGCAAGGCTGACCACGTTCTGATTCGACGATCCGCGGTAGGCGCCGCGGACGAGAACCTTTTGGAAGGCGTAGGGCGGCTCGCCCGCGGCCTGAGTCTTCAGAAGTTGGAATCCCTCGACGTCCGTGGCCGTTCCAACGTACAGAAATCCTTTGAAGACCTCGAGCTCGAAGGCGCCGGTGTTGGCAGGGTCGCCGAAGTTCGGCGGGCTAACGACGCGGAAGTCGCCGGATGCGGGGTCGTTTGCTTCAAGCACGGCTGTGTCTTCAATGACCCGACCAATGGCCAGCACGTACAGGCGGTCCTTGAACACGGTCAACGAACGATACGACGTATAAGTCGGATTGTTGGAGACCGATCCTGGAACCTCAGTGAAATGTACTCCGTCGATCGTGCGCAGCAGTCGCGGCGGGCGTCCCGGGAGTTCGGTGGACACGAACGAGCCGACATAGAGGGCTTCGGTTCCGTCGGGTTCTCGAAAAACCGTCATCGTGCGATAGCCGAGGTCGATCGGGACATCCGCAAGCGTTCCGTCGGACATCAAGGTCTTGACGGTAGGGGAGATGTAGGCTGGTTCGATCGCCCCGGTGGCGGGGTCGAGCGAGTAGATCCTGCCGCGAAGGTCCATGTCCAGCAGATCAGGTTCGCACGCGATGGGTACTTCGGGATTGGTTCCCTCGCCGACGTCGCGGATGTTGCGGGTCAGGCAGGCGAAGTTGCGGTTGGAGCCGACGAGGATCCGGTCCTTGAACCGCGCCATCGACCAGGCGTAGCTGTTGGCCGGGTCGCCGAACCCCTGCTTTCCGATCTGGTGGAACTCCGCTTCCGCGAGTTGCGCTTGGATGCCGGGCGTGAACCCCAGAGCAAGGGCGACGAAGGTTGCGGCGGCCAGTAGGCGGCACGCGCGGACGGCGTGCCCGCGACCGCGAAGCCGGCCGCTTTCCGTCAGACGCGGTACGGATGGAAAAAGAAATCGTGCCCGTTTCCTAACGGTCGCGGTACGGATCGAAAAGGGAACCACTCCGTTCCCTGACGGTCGTGGCTCCAATCGACGAGGCCGTTGGGATGAAATCGTTAATCGACAATCGACCATCGACAATGGGCGATCGGCAATTGGCAATCGGCAATCGGTGACTCGTCCGCTCCGAGACGGCAGCGGCTGTGATCGGTTGGATTTCGGCATCATGTGCACATCCCCCATGTGCAGCACTTCGATCCCCGCGGTCATTGGCGTCCTACGCGGACGTCGTGGTTGCGTCGCCCCGCACGGTGATGCGGATCGGCTCGGGTTCGAGCATGGATCGCGCTTCACCGCGCATCTCCTGTTCGACGGCCACCAGCACCGCGGTCACGAACTTCGAGGTCTGCGTGTGTTCGCGCGTCAGCGCCTTGCCGTTCGTGATTCGCCCGTTTCTGTTGTCCCCGTTGAACCGCGCAACGTGACGGTCGCACAGTTCCTGCAAGTACACCTGATGATAGTCCTCGAACCGCTCGAACGTCGGTCCCCAGCGGATGAGGAAGTCCTTGATGACCGCCACCATGGCTTCGGGTACGCCGGGCTGGTAGTGGATCTCGGCGCTGAGGCGATCGTGCAGCGTCGGAAGCACCTCGCGTACCGCAGTTCGGAAGGTCGCGGGAATCATCCCCGCGGACGGATCGGGCGCCAGCCTCAACGCGCCCGACGCGGTCTGGTCGATCTGCCGCTGAATGACGTCGCCGTGGGCGGGGATCAACGCGTTGTCCATCGCCTGCTGCAACAAGAGTATGCCCACGTGTTCGATCAGGTAGGGCGTCGTCTGCATGGCGTGCATGAGGATTTCGGTGACCGCGTCGCGGGCCTCCTTGGGCACGGAATCGAGGGCGCCGCGGGCCTTCATCATCCTCTCCATGCGCTGGGCACGGACGGCGGGCGAGGGGGCCGCGACGTTGGGCTTGCGCTTGATCCCTGAAAGGAACGCCTTCATACGCCGCGCAAAGCTGGGCCAGGATCGAAGTTCGGTGATCAAGCGACGGTACCCCTCCAACAGTTCCACGCGGGTCATCCCCTTGGGAATGATATTGGAGACGCATTTCGGGGCGTCGGTGTAGATTTCGCTGACGTCCACGACGCGGTCTTCGCGTTGGAGTCGAACCCAAAGCGGCGTTCCGGGATAAGCCTTCATCACGTTGATGCTGGTGATGGGGATGTTAGCGACCTCGCAGAAGCGAATCTGTTCGTCAAAAACCTTGGTGTCGTCGTTGTCGAAACCGACGATGAGCGAGGCCTTCACGGCGATCCCGTAGGACTGAATCTTCCGGCAGTCCTCGACCATGTCGCTGCGGAGGTTCTGGACCTTGTGGGTCTCCTCGAGGCTGGCCATGCGAGGCGTTTCGATGCCGATCAGCGCCTGGGTGAAGTTGCAGTCGGCCATCAGTTCGAGCAGCTCGTCGTCGTGCGCGAGGTCGATGGTCAACTGGGTCGAGAACGTCAGCGGCGGATCGAAGGAATTGTTGACCGGGATCAGCGCCCGCAGAAACTCCTTGGCGTAACGCTTGTCTCCGATGAAGTCGTCGTCGCAGACGAAGATCCGCTGGGCGCCGAGCTTCTGCAGCGCGACGACTTCTTCGACGACGCGCGCGATCGGTTTATGGCGTGGCTGGCGGCCGAACAGGTGGATGACGTCGCAGAATTCGCAATCGTAGGGACAGCCACGGGTAGTCTGGACGCCGGCAACGCGGTATTTCTTCACCAGATCGGCCATGCTGCTCCAGTCGGGCAGCGGAGAAGTCGCGAGGTCGGGTCGTTCCACCTGGCGATACTCGTTGCGGTGCCCGCCCTGTTTCCATTCCTCCAGAAACCTCGGCCAGGTCAGCTCGGCCTCGCCGAGGAAGATAACGTCGAAGACACCACGACAGAGTTCGGGAGCGCCAGAGGCGCCGGGTCCGCCGATCACCACGGGAAGTCCGCGGCGATGAAAGACTTCGGCGATCTTGATGGCCCGGGGGACATGGGCGATGTAGCCGGTGACCCCGACGAGGTGGTATTCCTTGCCAAGGTCGGTGGCGTCGTCGATCTCGCCTTTGGCGCCCTCGTCCCAGATGTCCACGTCGAAGTCGTCCGGAGTCAGCGCGGCGATAGTGGCGAGATTCAGCGGCGTCATAAGCGTCTGCACGGCCTCGCCGTCCATGCTGGCTTTGGCGAACTGCCTGGCCTTGGCGAACTCGGAGTCGAACTTGGGTTGCACCAACAAGATGCGCGACATTGGCTTGCCTCCCTCGGGGTGGGAACGGTCCGGTCGCGGCGAATCCGCCCGGCCCGTGGGGGGTGCCGGCGACACGGTGGTTGGTTGCCGGGGCAAGGAGCTTCCGTTGCCCTTCGACGACGCTGCGGCATCGTTCAGGGACGTGGCCGCGGCTGCAGAATTCGTACGCGGGATCGATCCGATGAATCCGGATGGATCCCGGAGAAACTCGGTGATGTGTTCGAGGAAGACGTCCACGTGTTCGAGCAGGTAAAAGTGTCCGGTGTCGGGAAGAAGTTTGGCTCGACAGTTGGGGAGCGCATCGGCGAGTCTGGCGGCCATCTTTGCGTACGGAGAGTTCGCGCCGTAGACCGCGAAAACGGGCGACTGAATCGTCGGCAGCAGGTCTTCCGTCATGCCGGCGACCTGGCGGAACTCGGCCGTAACGTTCGTCTCATCGACGAGTTTCCGCATGCGCGGCGTGCCGACTTTGGCTCCGCGGCGCGCGCCGTAAGGCTGGGTCATGTCGTAGCTCCGGCGGATGACGTTGCGGACGTCACTGGCCTCGGCCTCGACAAACCACTCGTAGGTGATGCCGTAATTGGCGATGCGGTCCTTGTGGAGCTCCCACCCGGGCCAATCCTGAATGGTGCGGAGGTGGCGCAGACAGGCCACGCCGGTGTCGCCGAGAACCACGCCCTCGACGCGATCGGGGTGGAGCAATGCGAAATGCAGCGCAACGGAACCCCCGAAACTGTGACCGACCAGGCGGGCCTTTTGTATCCCCAGGTGGTCCAGGAGGGCGAGAAGATCGCGGGCCGTGTCCAGGGAGGTATAGCCGTTGCGCGTTGCACCGGAGTAGCCGTGCCCCCGAAGATCGTAGGCCGTCACGCGGAAGTCCTTGGCCAGTTCGGGCATAATATGCGTGAACCAAACGGCCAGGCTGGAGGTGACGCCGTGGATGAGCACGACGTCGGGGCCTTCGCCCTTCATCTGGTAATGCATGGTGATGCCGTTCAGTTCAACCTTGGCCATCGTGCGTCTCCGGCGTTCGACTCCTGAATGAGCGTTGCTCCTTGAAACACTGCGCGGGTTCCAGCCCACGGCTCCGGCTTGTCACTCCATGTACCCCAGGGCTTTGAGCCGCATGAGTATCTGCTCCTCGTCGCCAGGACCGGCGTAGGCGCCTTCCTCGATGGCCTGCGCCGGAATCGGCAGCGCATCCGTCGCCCGTCCGCGGACCACTGCGTGGACCTTGACGAATTCATCGCTGAATAGTTCGGTTGCGACTCGGCCTTCGATGTCTTCGGAAATCGCCAAGCCGAGAAGGTAAAGGGCTGTCGGCGTCACGTCCTGGAGCCGCAGCGAATCAACTTTTGCCCCGCGACGAACGCCGGGTCCGTGGATCGCCAGCACGCCGTCGGGATGGTGCGTGCCCATGACGACGTTGCGCTTCTTGAGAATGCCTTGGCCGCGGAGGACAGAGAAAAAGCCGCAATCGCGGAGCGCAATGGTCAGGTCCGGTGCCAGTTTCATGGCCGGCCCGTCGAAGGCTTCCTCGCGGGTCCAGACTCCGGTAACCAGTGGTTCGCCGGTTTGCGGATCGACGCAGCGGGTGAGCAGGGCTTCGATGAGTTCGGCGCGGAAGGAATCATATTCGCAGCGCTCAATGCCGTCGGGGCCTTTGTCGCCCTTGACCTGGATGCAGATGCCGTTGGTGCTGGCGAGCACGGCGAAGGCCTTGGTCTTGGGCAGGTCGAAGTACGTCAGATGGTACGGTCTGGCGCGGCCAAGTTCGTTGGATTCGTCGGACTGCATCTCGGCGCCCGGCGCCCAGCTGAGATATCCCTGCTGTTCGAGCCAGGTGTTGACGTAAAGCACCTCGTCGCTTCCGGTGAATCCGTGATCCGAGGCGACGATCACGTGTGCATCGGGACCGCCGAGCTTGACGGTTTCCTCCAGGAATCCGTCGATCTGCCGGAAGTAGTCCCAACAGCGCTGCCGCACCTGGAGGAAGTCCTCCGAAGGCGACTCCGGCTCCAGGGCCGGGTCGAGGTGCGGCCAGCAGAGGTGTTGCAGCTTGTCCACGCCATCGAAGACCACGGCCTCTACGTCGCAGGGGTTTTCGATCATCTGCTTTCGCAGGATGTTGAACCACTGCCGCTCGCGGCGAATGTGCAATTCGACCCACGGGAGGTAATCCTGCAACTCCGCACCCTGGATGGCTTTGCGCTCCTCGCGGAAGTCCATGCCCAGTTCCTTGACGTCGAATCCGGGGAGCTGCTCCTGCAAACGGTCGAGAAAACCCTCCGGGTGCGAGTATTTTCGCAGCCATCTCCAGGTGACCCAGCCGGGAACGACGTAGCCGTTGAGTTTCGGGGCCGGGTTATGGGCGATGAAATTGAGGCAACCGGCTTTTCGCCCCGCCTGGGAAACCATGGAGAAAAGCGTCGGACAGAGAACCTCGCGCGAGGTCACCACGCGGACGTACTGGGACGATTCGGATTCGAACTGCAGGAAGTTGGTGATGCCGTGGCGCCCCGGCGAGCGACCGGTGATCATGCTGAGCCATGCGGGCGGCGTGAGCGGTGGAACCGTCGAAGTCAGGTTCGCTCGAGCGCTGTCAGATAAAAAGCGCCCAAGAAAGGGCATGACGCCTCGGCGCACGAGATCATCGAGGACCGTGTAGGTCGCGCCGTCGAGTCCGAAGAGCACTACGCGTCGGCTCATGCCCTGGTCTCCTGTTTGGGCTTCAGGTGCAGCATGAGAAAATCAAGCAGTTCGCCGATGCTGATGTCGTTCGCCTGGCGCTTGTAAGCCTGGGCGAGGAACTCCGCAAAGGGAAGCGACTGGTTGAAATGTTCCTCAACGGACGATCCCAGGGCGACGGCGTCGATCGACTCGAACTGCATGTCCGTGAACAGCCCCGTCTTCTCGGTGATCTCGTCCGTATATTCCCAGTCCTCACGAAGATCCGTGAGGATCTTGAGAAGTTCCCCGCGAACGACATCACGATCCAGCGTCTGCATGTCCGTTCCTTTCCTCGACGGCGATGGCCACGATGTAGTCCCCCTGGCGCGAGGAATGGACCAGATAGCCCGATCCGTTTCCACGAGGCTGAGCAGGGCTGATCTCCCGGCGGCGAACGCGGATGGCTCCGTCGGCAAGATCCACGGCCTTCACCACCAGGGACTGCGGATTGTTCGACAGGCCGACGCCCAACGCCTTCCCGGCCGCCTCTTTGGCGCACCAGGCGCGGGTGATCCATTCCGCACGGTTGCCGTTAACCACCGAAAGGAGGCGGCGTTCGTCTTCGTCGAAGGCCAGCGTCTCGAAGCCCCCATTGCGCGTTTCGATGTTCTCGAGGTCGATCCCCAGCACGCCGCGCCCGGCGACGGAGACCGCCATGGATCCCTTGTGCGAAATGGAGATGTGTGGAACCTCGGTCACACGGTCGGTCCACGGACCAGTTGCGTAGGGGCGGCCCGTTTCGTCGGCGCGAATCTCCACGTCGGCTGGGTACAGATCGAGATTGCTCCGCTTCTTGAGCCACGCGCGAACGGCATCCTTGGCGGCCGCTCTGCCGAACAGCCATTCGGTGCGTCGCGGACCGGAGGGCATGGCGTGGTATTCGTCGAGTTCTGCCTGACTGAGTACCAGGTGCGCGCCGAGCGTTTCCCAGATACTGGTGCCCACCTCGCCCATCGGCGTCACCCGACGGCACTCGAGGTCGGCGTGCCCGGGGATTGGCCCAAGATCAACGGCCTCGCTCACCAGCCCCTTGTTCGGGAAGCGCCAGAAGTCATAAAAACTGCGGTCCCAGTAGAACCGCCAATCGGTCCAGCCGTGCACCTGCATCCAGGGCGAACCATCGGGGGCCAAGAGATCAATGTCGGCGCGGACCTGGCGTGGGCCGATCTCGCGAATGCGGACTTCGCATCGGGCGTGCTGGCCGGCGGAGAGGTTCTCGCGGTACAACGTGATCGCCTGGATCTGAATGGGGAACATCATGAACCCCTCGGTGACGTACTCGACGGGCCAGTACCCCACCAATTGTCCCGCGGCGTCCAGAAGCGCCGGATCAATGTGGAACTTCGGCGACGAGTTGGAGCGGATGAGGTTGTGTGCGGGCAGGATTTCCAACTGGGCTGACAGGCCGTTCTCGCCCACGCCGTCCATAGACACGATCCCCTGAAACCGCGGGCCGTGAAACATGCGGCGATTGGCGTAAAGTTCCCCAGCCGTGCAGGCGCTATCGCGCCGGCTCTTCAATGGCGCGAAATCGGGCGGCGGCGGGGGGGGGAACGACTCGGCAAAGACGATCGTTACTTCCGCAAGCGCCGGGGCGTTTTTCAACGACCGGTTGTGGTCTGTTCCGTGCGGGCGGATCGCCACCTGAACCTCGGCGGCGCCGGCGACGCGCCTCGCGCTGATGCGAAGGATGACCGGTTGCGCGCCGCGCTGGACGTCGATCCACTTTCCCGCCTGCATGTCGCGGGCGCCGACGACGCGCAATCCGGGCATGAGGAGGCTCGCGGCTTCCGCCATCATCTCCAGGCTGACCGTGAGCGGGACGACATGAAAGCGATCTCGTCCGGCGGCGGAATCGGATACGTGCGGATCGAAACAATGATCCAGCAAATACAAATCCTCGTCGATGGACACCTCCCGAACCACGACCAGCTGCTCGCCGGGGACAAACTCCACCACCCGACCGGAGAACAGGATCCCTGCGGCGTCGGGGATTCGCGGGGCCGCCGTCGATGGCGCGGCTTCGTCGGCGCCCACCGGGCGTTCGCTGAGGAAATCAATAATCTGGCGGAGGGTCTTGAGTCGGGCGACGGCCTCCATGTCGATCTCGCCGGGGAGGGCCACGGCGTTCCCGGCCTGCTGCAGCGCACCGAGAATTTCGATCCTCTTGATCGAGTCGATGCCCAGATCGGCCTCCATGTCGAGGTTGACGTCAAGCATCTCCCGAGGATATCCCGTCTTGTCCGCGACCACGCCAAGAAGCACGGCCTCGATGCTCTGCGGGGTCGGCTTCGCGCCGGCGGCGGTCGTCGCTGAAGCGGCCGATGATTCCATTGTTGAAAGAAGCGGCGACGAGCTCGAAGTAGCCGAAGCTGTTGCGGGCGATGGGATCAATGGAGGCACCGACACGCCGAACGCTACGGCTCGGTTCCCTGTAAGCTCCGGCGGCGCGTGCGCCGTCGCGGCAGGTTGCGAGGCTTTGCTTTGCAAGTGCGACGGCGCGGCCGATCCCAGGCAGGCGTGCATCAGCTCTTCGTGGGTCAAGAGGAACTGCTCCATGAGTTGCACGTGCGCCTGCATCATCGCCGGCGAAGCCTCCGCAGACGGCGCGGAACGCCGCCCAGTGGTCTCCATCACGCCGGCGACAACTGGGTAAGCGGACGGATGAACCGCGTTCAAACCGGTGGCGATATCCCCGATGCTGCGCGGGCTGAAGTCCGCGGCGTAGGACTCCCCGCGTCGCGACTCGGCAGCCTGAGACCGAATCTCCCGGGCAATCTCGTGGGCCGGATCAAGCTCCAGGTGCGGATAACACAGGGGAACCTGCATCGTGCCCGGTTCGGCGTCGTGGTCGATCGGGGTGTCCGACGTCGGATCGAAGCTCAGCATACGCGGCGTCCGCCGGGCGAAAAGCGACGTCAGGTCCAGCGGAACGTGCAGGGCCGCCAACATGCCCAGCGAGTGTAGAAGTGCAGAGACCCCCGATCGACGGTGATGATTCGCAGCGATCGCCGCGTGTGGGCGGCCTCGCAGGATGTCGTCGATGAACCCCGTGAGGATGCCGCGCGGGCCGACCTCCAGGAAGATTCGCGCGCCGCGGTCATACATGGCCTCGATCGTTTGCCGGAACAGCAGAGGCTTGGCGAACGTTTGCGAGACGGTTTCCAGAATCACTGCGGGGTCGTTCGGGTATGGCTCGGCGGTGGTCGAAGAATACAGCAGCACGTTGGGTGCGCTGATCTTCAGCGACGAAAAATAACTCCGAAGCGGCTCGCAGATGTAAGTGAACACCGGAGTGTGGTAGCCGCGATCGTAGGGCAGCAACTCGACAAAGACGCCCCGCGCCTGCAAGTGCTTCATCACCGGCTCGGCGTCCTGCGTGGCGGTGACGATGACCACTTGGTGCGGACAGTTGTCGTTGGCGACGTGAACGGTCTTGTCGATCTCGCCCACCAGGCGGATCACCTGATCACGACCCGCACCAACGGCAAGCATGGCGGCTTTGGGAACGCTGCGATCCTGGGAGAGACCGCCGTAGACCGCATCAAGACGGGGCGCGCTGGCGACAAACTCGTCGAAATCCAGGATGCCGGAGGCGGCCATCGCCACCCATTCCCCGGCGCTGTGTCCGGTAGCCATGTCCGGGACCACGCCGAGGCGCTGGAGCAGGAGATACATGGCCCCGTCCGCGGTAAGGACCGCTTCCGTCGCGCGTTCGATTCTCCAAAGTCGCTTTTCGGCGGCCTTGAGCTCGTCCGCGGACAGCAGTGGCGGTGGAAAGATGTCGGCGCTGGGCGGATAACGTCCAGCGCCGTCGACGGCGCGGTCGGCGGCGTCGAAGAAGGCTCTCACCTCGGGGAAATGAATACACAAATCGGCCATCATGTTCAGGTACTGCGCACCCTCGCCCGGGAAGACGAAAGCGATCTTCCCGCCGCGCACGGGGGACTCCTCGAAGTAGTAGAGTCCCTTGGCGTCCTTGATCTGCTTGACCGAAGGATCGGCAAGCGCCCTCGCGGCGCGGGCAAGCTTGGCGCCCAGATCCGGAAGCGATGAGGCGATCATCGACAACACGTGCGAACCGCCCTGACGGGAGTTCCACGTCGACCAGGCGACGTCCCGAAGGGCGACCGTCGGTGCCCGTTGAACGTATTCGCCGAGCCGCACGGCAGCACCTCGCAATTCCTCGCGCGAGCCGGCCTGTAGGATCACCAGCTCGCAGTCGAGTTCCCGGATCAGCGACGGGCGGCACTCCGGATCGTTGGCCGACGTTGCCTCGTGACCAATGTCCGTCGGCTTGATCGGCGCCCCCGGCGCATAGTCCTCCAGAACCACGTGAGCATTGACGCCGCCGAAACCGAAGGCGTTTACCCCGGCACGGCGCGGAGCGTGTTGCCCGCCGTGAACCCAGGGGCGAAGTTTGCTGTTGACGTAGAAGCGGCAATCGTCAGCACGCAGCTCGTCGAGCGGCTCCTCGCAATTCAACGTCGGGGGTAACACGCGGTGGTACACCGACAGGGCTGTCTTGATGATTCCGGCCACGCCGGCGGCGGGCATGGCGTGCCCGATCTGCGACTTCACCGAACCTAGCGCACAGGTCGGCGGCGTGCCGTCCCTGGGGCCGAACACGCGATGGAGCGCTTCGACTTCCGTCGGATCCCCCACGGGCGTGCCCGTGCCGTGGGCCTCGATCAACCCAACCGTGGCGGGCGAGAAGCCGCACATCTCATAGGCGCGACGAAGAGCGAGTTCCTCGCCTTCCCGCCTTGGAGCGGCGACGCCCTTGGCCCGCCCGTCGCTGCTGGTTCCCACGCCGCGGATCACCGCGTAGATTCGATCGCCGTCGCGGACCGCGTCGTCGAGGCGTTTCAGGACCAGAATGCCGACGCCCTCGCCGGCCAGCGTTCCGTCCGCGTGCTTGTCAAACGGGCGAATCTTGGAGTTCCTCGACAGCGCGCCCATCGCAGCGAAGACCTGCAGGAACGGGACTTCCGAGCAGATGTGGCATCCGCCGACGAGCATCAGGTCGAAGCGGTGACTTTCCAAATCGCGGACGGCAAGCTCGGTGGCGATCAGCGACGAGGCGCATGCGGCGTCGATGGTAAAGTTCGGGCCCATGAAATCGAGACGATTGGCGACGCGACCGGTAGTGATGTTGGGGATCAAGCCGGGAGCGGATTCGGGAGCGAAGCCCGGAAGTTTCGAACGAATCGCCTTCTTCATCCGCGCCAGTTGCTCGGGAGTGAACTCCGGATGCAGCGCCTTGATGATGTGGAGCGTCTGCTCCGTCATCATGCCCCGTTGCAGGAGTCCTCCGACGCCGGCGCCAAGGTAGTTGCCGCGTCCGAGGATGAACGCCGCCCGTTCGCCGTCGATGGGCCGATCGAGATGCCGCGCGTCCTCCATGGCCTCGTGAACGGTTCGCAGAACCAGGAACTGATCGGGTTCGGCGCCCTCGACCGCGCGGGGCATGGTCCCATACCGGAGCGGGTTAAAAGCATAGGAGACCCCGAGGAACCCGCCCTTTTTTGTGTAAACCCGATCCTCATAGGAACCGTTGGGGTCGTGGAAGATCTCCGGATCCCACCGCCGGGGCGGCACGTCAATGATGCAGTCCACGCCGCCGACGATATTCCGCCAAAACTCCGCGAGGTTCCGCGCGCCGGGGAAGGTGCAGGCCATACCGATGATGGCCACGCCGCCTCCGTGTGAGGATTCCTCGACCCCCCTTGGATGGTTCGGTTCGTGTTTCAAGTTCTTTCCAATGACCGCTTATCGAACCCGCGCGGACGCGAGTCGGTTCAAAGCCTTGCTGCACGTTCCTTCCATGTCCTCCAGCCTTCCCAGCAGCCTGCCGTCGCCGTCGAAGAAGCGAATGTCGGCGACGATTGTCGGCGTGCCGGGCGTGTGGTGAATGTGCGTCTCACATCGGATCGGCCCGGCCGGCGGGCCGTTGAACCGATGGTAACACCCCAGTCGCGAGGGAAGGGGGGTCATGTCCAGATAGGTTCTCGCCCATAGAATGATCATCTGTAGCCCGCTGTCGACCAAGATCGGATCGATCAGCCAATTCGATTCGCAACATTCCGCCAGACAACGCTTCGGAGAGGAGGGCATGAGCTGGGCAATCACGCCGTTTTCCCCGAGCGCGGCGACCTCCACGATCCCTGCAAAGATCGGGCCGTGGAACAGCCACCGCTCGTACGCCTCGTCGATGGTCATGCCCAACGGCTGCGGGTTGACCAAACTCAATGGCGCCAATACCACCGGCGCGGCGGGCTTGGCGAGCAGTTCCACCTCGGCCGTGTCGTGGATCACCGGCTTCTGTCCCAGCTCGTTTCGCAGACCGACGATAAGTCCGGCGCCGCTGGGACGGGACGCCGTCGTCACCACCCGCAAGTCCTGCGGGCTTCGGTCGAAAGTGATTCCGCGCAGGACGCGAAGGTCGCGGACCCGGGCGACATGGTGATCGGGATGCTGAAAGGCCGCGGCCTCGGCAAACAGTTCAAGCACCATGGCCATCGGCATCACCGGTTTGCCGTCAAGCTGGTGGTCGATGAGATACAGATCGTGCTGCGGATCGGCGGTTCGCACCAGATCAAGCGAACCATCCGGATTTCGTTCGATTCGGGTGTTCCTGGCCAGAAGGGGCAATTCCGACGCGGTCGCCGAGGTCCCGGGCGGGGCGGCCATCGTCGGCGCCGGCAGGGAGACGTTCAGCGGTCCGCCGAGGACGATTTCCGTCTCACCCTTCTGCCCGTACATCAGTTCGTCGACAAACGCGTCGGCGCCTTGTTGTCGTCCGATGAGGCGAATGCCGGCTTTCTCGAACTGTTTGGCCAGCTCGGCCGAGACCATGCCGCCCGTCGATTCCCACGGACCCCAGTTCATGGAGACGACGCGGGCCTTCCAGCGCGCGTCGAGGCGGACCGCAAGCTTGTTGAGGATTTCGTTGGCCGCCGCGTAGTCGCATTGACCGCGGTTGCCGTATCGCGCGGAGACCGAGGAGAAGAACACCAGGAACTTGAGTTCCTCGCCGCGAAGCTTCGAGGCGAGTGTCAGAGCTGCGTTGACCTTCCCATCGAAGACGCGGGCAAAGGATTCGGGCGTCTTGTCGCGGATGAGCTTGTCCTCGATCACCCCCGCGCCGTGCACAACGCCGTCGATGCGCCCGTAGCGACGATAGCTCTCGTCGATCAGGGTCGAAAGGGCCGCGGAGTCGGCAACGTCCAGGATGTGGTACTCAACGACTGACGCAACCTCGCGCATTGCTTTCAGGTTGGCGCGGGCTTCGCGTTCGCGCAGGAGTCTGCCCAAGGCGGCTTCCACCTTGGCAGGAGTAACTTTTCCTTCGCCCCGTTCCAGATCGCGCATCATCGCCGCCTTAAGTTGCTTCAGGTCGGTGATGCCCACGGTCGCGGGCAATTCCTGCTCGGGTGGAAGCGGCGAGCGTCCCAGCAGCACAAGTTTGGGGTGGAACCGCCGGGCCAGGCTCAGCGCTGAGTCGGCTGTGATTCCTCGGGCTCCGCCGGTCACCAGAACGACCGAGTCGCGGGTCAACTCCAATCGTGCCGCCCGTTCCGCCAGGCGAGCGTCGCCGGGCACCAGAGCAAAACGCCGTCCGTCGCGTCGCCCCGCCTCCGGAGCAGGGTCGTTGGAGGCCAGTTCGGCCAGCAGTGCACCAGCCATCGAATCGGCGTTGGCGCTTCCGTCGAAATCCACAACGCGGCTGACCACTTCCGGCCATTCGCGTGCAAGCGTCTTGGCCAGCCCGCACACGCCGCCGTTACCCGGCCAGAAACTCGTCGTGCCCCCGTCGACGTTGCAGCCAAACGACCCACCCATGCGCGTGGCCACCATGACCCGTCCGTCGCCGCCGAGGCGAAGATCGTCCTCCAGGGCTTGGGCGAGGTTGAACAAACTGAGAAGCTCCACGTCGATTGCCGCGCGCCATGCCCGCGGATCGTCGCCCATCGAAAGGTCCGAATGGGCGAGCGGCAGCAAGTGAACGACCGCGGCGATGCGTCCGTGCTTGGCCTTGACGTCCTGGACCCACGCCTTCACGGTTTGCGGGCTGGTCAGCTCAATTCTTGGTTGTTGCCCGTTGACGCTCGCGCCGCGGTCTGCGCGGATCAGCACCGTCTTGAGGCCATTTGCCGCAAGCAACACAGCAAGCGCAGCGGCGACACCTTGTTCGTCATCGGTGATGACCACCGCTCCGTCGAGCTTGAGCACCGCAACGTCATCGGTGATCGGGCGCTCGACCGGACGAATCAGCATTCGCGGCACGCGCTCGATGATCGGTGCGGCCGCGGCCTCGAGCGACGAAGGGGTCGCCGACATCGTCGGCGTCCAAGCGGGCGGCTTTAATGCCTCCACGGAAGTCGTCGGCGCGGGAGATGTCGTGCCGGAGGCGGAATCTCCGTTCGCTCCGAACTTGTCGCCGAGCCAGTCGGCGATGGCGCGAAGTGTTTTGAGGCGCGAGAGCGATTCCATGTCCCCCTGGACAGCCTCCGCGGGGAGCGACGCTCCGCTCTGCAAGGCGCCGAGAATCTCGATGCGCTTGATGGAGTCAATGCCCAGATCGGCTTCCAGGTCGGAGTCGAGGTTGAGCATTTCGGGCGGGTACCCGGTCCGATCGGCCACGATGCCGATCAGTTGGGACACGAGCTTTTCCCGTGAAAGTCCGGTGTTCACTGACTCCGAGATTGCCGCTGCTGCACCGGCTTCCAGAACCGGCGCGGCCGCTTGCTGGACCGTCGCAACTTGTTCCCTTGCGGCTGCTTCGTCGCCAAGGAGGACTGGTGTCAATGCCGCAGCTTGTGCCGCCCCTATCGGCTCAGCCGTCTCAGGTCGCGACGTGGATGCGGCATACGTGGCAACCGGGCTTGGAGCCATTTCCGCTGAGGGATCAACAGGTGCATGTCCGCGCCCCAGCATGGCAAGCATGACGCTCTTGTGCGCCTCGAGGAACCTGCTCATGAGCTGCTGGTGGGCCGCGATCACCGCATCCATGCCGTCGGATGACGTTTGCGAAAGTCGCGCCGATCCCGGCACTGCGCTCGAGGCGGGAGAACCAACGATCGGGCTTCCAGGAGCCGGTGCTGGCAGCGCGATCGGGCCTGGCGTTGGCGACAGGGGTCCGTTCGAGTGCGGCGACGGCGCTGGCCGGCGATCAACCCTCGACGTCCCAATCACCACTCCCGGCGGCAACGGAAGCATCGGCCGCGTTGCGGCAGCCTGGGCTTGCACGTTCGTCGCGACCTTTCCTTCGGCGGTTCCATTGCCGTTCAGCGGAACGGACTTTGCACCACTGATCATCCAGGTCGTTCGCGCCAGCGGTGCCGGCTTGCTCTGCTCCACGAGCTTGGCGAGGTCCAGGATCTTTTCCGTCCGTCCGGCGAACAATGAATCGGTATGGAAGCGTCCGCCGGCGACGGCGAGCTGCGCGAGACCGTGCAACAGTTGGACAACGTCATCACGTCCCGGCGCGTTCAACGCGATCGCCGCGAAAGACCGACCCTTGAGAATCTGTTCGATCAATCCGGTCAAGACTCTACCCGGGCCGACTTCGACAAAGATTCTGGCGCCGGCCTCGTGCATGGCGCGGACTTCCTCGACGAATCGAACAGGCCTGGCAAGATGTTCCGCCAGTCGCGCATGAATCTCCGCGGGATCCTTGGCGTGCAAAGCAGCCGTCGTGTTCGAGAACACCCCCACCCGCGGCGGCGAAAAGGTCGTGGCATACAGGGCTTCCCCGAACGTTCGCTTGGCTTCCGCGACCAGCGGCGAGTGGAACGCGCACGAAACCTTGATCTTCCGGGCCACGAAGCCCTGAGAGGCAAGGCGGTTCATCGCCTCCGTGACCCCCGCGTCCGTTCCCGAAATCACCGTTTGGGTCGGTGAGTTCAGGTTGGCGAGCCAGACGCCTTCGGCGCCGGCGATCACCCGCTCGACGCTCTCGGCATCGGCGCTGACCGCTGCCATGGTGCCCGGGTTCTTGCCGCCGGCCTCGGCGATCAGTCGTCCGCGAGCTTCGGAAAGACGCATCAACTCGGCGAAGGAAATCACGCCCGCGGCGTACAAGGCCGGGTATTCGCCGTAGCTGTGTCCGCAGGTGAAGTCCGGGGCGATCCCAAGATCGCAGACCAGTCGCAACATCGCCGCGTCGGCGGCGCCGATCGCGGGCTGAGCGACGCGGGTGTCGGTCAGGGCCGCCTCGTCGGCTTTTCGCTCGTCATCGGTGAACGACGGGCGCGGATAGACATAACTGCTGAGCGGTCTTTCGAACGTATCCTTTAGCCCCACGTCCGCTTGCTCGAAAACCTCCCGTACCGACGGAAGGGCGACGCACAAGTCGCGCAGCATGTTGACCGTCTGGGATCCCTGACCCGGGAAGACGAAGGCGATCCGTCCCTCCGCGATTGCAGCAGCCGAGAAGTAGGCGCCGCTGGGATCGCTCCAGGCCGCGTCACCCCGAGCGATGGCGTCCTTGGCCGAGCGCAGTCGCCGGGTGAGATCGTCGAGCGTGCCGGCCACCACGGCCAGCGTGCAGCCGCACGGAGCCGATCCGAAGCCCTGGCACGTTGCGGCGGCGAGATCCCGCACCGTTGGTTGTGCACCTTGCGCCAATGCGGTGAGAACGCTCTCAACACCCGTGAGGATCCCCGCCCTGGATTCCGCGCGCCAGAGGAACAACTCGCCGCTCCATTCCTGCCGCGGCGCCTCAGCCGCGGCAGATACGGTCGATTCAGGGACGTATTCTTCGAGTACCGCATGGAAGTTGGTTCCGCCGAATCCGAACGCACTGACGCCTGCGCGGCGCGGTATTCCATCGGAACGGCCCAGCCACGGACGCGCTTCGGTGTTGACATAAAATGGGCTTTTCGGAAAGTTCGCCTTGGGGTTGGGCTTGGTAACGCCGATCGTCGGCGGAAGTACTTTCGCGTGCAGCGCCAGCGCCGCCTTCAGCAAGCCCGCCACGCCCGCCGTGCACTTGGTGTGGCCGACCATGCTTTTCACCGAACCCAGGGCGCAGCTCTGAGCAGCCGCCCCGGCGGCCGAGAACATCCGAGTGAGCGATTCGACTTCGCTCTGGTCGCCAACGACCGTTCCGGTTCCGTGGGCCTCGATGAGTCCCACCGTGCTGGGGGAGAAGCCCGCCTTCGCGTACGCCCGCTCCAGCGCCCGAACCTGTCCCGCGGGGCGGGGGGCGGTCAGACCCTTGTCCTTCCCGTCGCTGGACGAACCCACGCCTTTGACGACCGCATAGACGCGATCCCCGTCACGGACCGCATCGGCCAGGCGCTTCAGTATGACGATCGCGATGCCTTCACTGATCACGATCCCGTCGCCCGTTTCGTCAAACGTTCGACATTCACCGGTGGGTGAAAGTGCCTGAGTATTGCTGAAACAAAGGTAGGCGAACGGGCTTTGCATGGTGTCGGCGCCGCCGACAATGGCCATGCTCGCCGACCCGGATTCGAGTTCACTGACCGCCAGACGCACCGCGGCCAGCGACGAGGCACACGCGGCGTCGACGGTGTAGTTCGTGCCGCCGAGGTCGAAGCGGTTGGCCACGCGACCCGCCGCCACGTTCATCAGCAGTCCGGCGAAGGAGTCCTCAGTCCATTCCGGGAGGCGCCCGGTCAGGCGATCGAGGACCGCGGTGACGTCGTCAGCAGTCGCGTCGGCCGCGGTCAGGTAGTGCATGGCCATCGAGCGGAAACCGTAGCCCAGTCCATGTTCGCCGACGCCGCCGCCGGCACCGAGGATGACCGCCGTGTGCTCACGGTCGAACGGCTTGTTGGAGTAGCCCGCGTCGTCGAGCGCCTGTCGGACGGCTTCAAGCACCAGGAGTTGCAGCGGTTCCACCGAAGGAATCGAGTTCGGCGGCATGCCGTAGCGAACCGGGTCAAACGCAACCGGGTCAAGGAATCCACCCCATTTGGAATAGACCTTATCGCGCAGCCGGCGGTCCGTGTCGAAATAAAGGTCGGAGTTCCAGCGATCCGCCGGAATCTCGCCCGTCGCCTTCACCTTGTTGAGAATGTTTTCCCAAAGACGGTTCTTGTTGGGCGCCTTCGGCAACAGGCAGGACATGCCGATGATGGCGACGTCGCAATCGCGTGGGCTGTCGCTTTTCGCCTCCGCGGCGGGCGCCACCGACGCCGCCGCCTGAAGCCGTTCGACCCCGCCCGCACTCACGTCCGCGTGAAGCTCCTCAATCGTGCAGATGCGATCGCGCAGCGCCGCGACCTGCCCGATCATATACATCCCCTCGCGGCGCTGGGCTTCACCGTCCAGCCGCACAAACCCCGTCGCCTGACCGCTGACCTCCGCGGTCTCCGAGCGCATCACGCCTTTCGAGGCAATCCGCAACCGTCCGAGGTTCAGCCGCTCCAGCTCCTCGCGGACCTCTTCCTTGGCCCGCCCGGCGCGGATCAGGCGACGTTTTTCCTCGGCGAAGTGGCGTCCGAACTCGGTGCCCACGCAGCGCGTGGCGTGGCCCACGCCGCTCTCCAACAGGATCGTATGTTGGCATCGCAACGCTTCGTCCTGGAAGCCCTGGACGATTGCCCCGGCGGAGACGGACTCCTTGGTGAACAGATACGACGTCCCCAACAGCACCCCGATCGCAACTCCGCGCTCGCTGAGTGGGGCGGCCAGCGCCGCGACCATGGCTGCCGATCGCCCATCGTGGATTCCACCCGCGAAAACGACGTGATAGTCCTCCGCTCGATCGCCGGTCTCCTGCAAATGGTCCACGATCACGCCGATCATGGTCTCCCATAGAACCAGGCTGGTGCGCGGACCGACGTGTCCGCCGCACTCGCGCCCTTCAAAAATCACCCGACGAGCACCGTCGCGTAAGAACATCTTCAAGAGACCGGGCGATGGCACGTGCAAGAAGGTCTTGATCCCCTCGCGCTCCAGGTGCTGCGCCTGGTCGGGACGACCACCCGCAATCAACGCGAATCGGGGTCGATGGCGAAGCACCTCGGCGAGCTGTTCCTCGCGGAGTTCCTTGGGCACGAAGCCGAGGATCCCCACCCCCCAGGGCTTGGACCCGAGCTTCCCGGAGGTTTCATCGAGGAGCTTTCCGACCTGCGGTCCGCGCAGCACGGCCAAAGCGAGGAACGGCAATGCTCCACCGTCCGCGACCGCAAGGGCGAAGTCCGCCGTGTCACTGACGCGGGTCATCGGCCCTTGTAGGATCGGGTACCGGGTTCCGTGTGTCTCGGCCATTGGTCCGCCGGCGCGAAGGGCGAGCTGCCTTGCCGCGGTCTCGACGTTCTGCGACGCCTGCCGGCGGATGGCCTCGCAGATCGCGGACGCGGATCGGAACTGGGTCGCCAGCGTGGCGGCGAAAGCCGCGTCCTGGCCCATCGCGATCAACCGAGCCTTGCCCGCAACGCCCCGGATACGGCTCTCAACCTCGTCGCGCCACCGCGCGAGGTCGGCGACGTCGCTCGTGCTGTTGGGCTCCAGCCTCTCTTCGTATTCCTTCAATTGGGCGAAACCGGTTTCACCCGGTCGAACGAACGCCCGGTAGCGCAACGGACAATCCTGTCCGAGGATCGCGGTTTCACTGCCGTCCATCCGAGCGATGCGCGCCTTGACGTCCTCGGGCAGTGCCGATTCGTCACAGAGCGCCAATTGCCAATCGAGCACCACGCCCCGCGCGCCGCCGGCAAGACACGCGGCTGAGGTGTTCAGCGCGGCCCCTCCTCGAACCCATAGCGGCAGCGAAACGTGCGGTCGAACGTGCTGCAGGAGAACGAACGACGTCTCTTCCCCTACTTGTCCGCCCGATTCGTTACCCTTGAGAACAAGGTCGTCAGCCCCGCACCGTTGTGCGGCAACCGCGTGCTCGAGTTCCGTAACCTGCACCAACACTTTCAGCCCGGCGCGGCGACACCGAGCGATATCCGGCGCGAGCCGCTCGACCTGTGGGTCGCAAAGAATGACGATGGATCCGCCCGCTGCGGAAAGCTCGTCGATGATCCCGTGAAGATCCGTTGCCGAGTGCGAGACCGTGAACGCGAAGGGCGTCGACGAAGGGATCGCCAAGACCACGCCCCGAATCTCCTCCAACGACTCGCCGCACTCCAACGAAATGCCGCCGATGAAACCGTGCGCGCGTAGCGCAACCGCCAGCGTCGAATTGGGAAATCCCGGCGGACTCAGCCCGATGATGTCCAGCTTGGTAGACGCCTCCATTGCTCCCCTCAACGAAGGCTGCGCCGCGTGCGCCGTGGCCGCCTGACGGAGCAAGCGCTGCCGCTTGCCCCGGCGGACAAATACGTCGGAGCACGATGTCGCAGCCGTCTCCTGCGGCGCGTTGGACAGGAACGTCGCGCGCCTGGAAAAACCCGGGCCTCCCCAACCCGAAGGTACGTCACCAGTCGCCCATGCGACGCCGAGTTCCTTCCGGCGCAGCAAGTGCCCAGTCGATCAGAGGGCCGTTCGATCCTCGCGACCCATAAACACTTGTCTGTAAACGATCTACAGCTCTCGACCGCCCCCCATGTGACGAGCAAAAGCACCTCTAGCGTATTGCCTGTTTTTAACCCGCCGCAGCGTGCGAGTCAAGCCAATCGTCCATTCCTGCGAGATACCGGGCGTTGCGAGAAATCGAAGGAATCTCGTCAATTGCAGTGCCCCTGTTCAGGCATCGCCTGAATCCACCGTTCCATGGGCTGGCGCGGGTACTCGGCTTGTCGGGCACGCCATCCGCACCCTGTCACGAGAACCAGAAGTGTTTAGACCACGAAAAGATTGTTCACCCCCGCGGCTTCGATTATCGTGACCCGCGCGGCGTTACCCGCCCGGGAAAGGGGGTGGAGATCGGCTCTGCGCCGTTATCGGCCGGCGCGTACTCGAGTGCCATGTTCATCGCGCCCCTTCGACGCTTGGTCTCCTACTGCCTCCGGACCTCGTGGATCCGGCAGGGGGTTTGGAACCGATGGTATCGCTACGTCGGACGCACCCTCCAAGACTCGCCCATCTGGTTCATGAACTACGGTTTCGCTCCCCCGATTCGGCCCGAAATCCAGTTGACGCTGGACGACGAACCGAATCGCACGTCGATCCAACTTTATCACCGGGTGGCGGGGGCTGTCCCCCTCGGTGGGCGGGACGTACTGGAGGTCAGTTGCGGCAGGGGGGGAGGAGCGCGGTTCGTCGCTCAATACCTCGGTCCGCGCCGCCTCGTCGGCCTCGATCTCACGGAGTCGGCGGTCGCGTTTTGCGCACGGCATCACCGCCGGGAGGGGGTCCATTTCGTCTGCGGCAACGCCCAGCGCCTGCCCTTCCCCGACGGTGCGTTTGATGCCGTTCTGAACGTCGAGGCTTCGCACTGTTACCCGGATGTGACCCGCTTCTTCGCGGAGGCAAGGCGCGTCCTTCGCTCATCGGGCTATCTGCTGTATGCCGATTTGCGAGGCGATTGGGACTACGCGAAGTGGCGTGAGCAGATCGCAGAATCGGGCTTCGAAATCGTCGAAGAGGAGGAGATCACGCCCTTCGTCGTCAAGGCCCTGGACACCACCGATCAGCGGACGCGGCAGCTCGTCGGTCGCTTCTCACGACGCATCGGGCGCCGCCTGTTGTTGCTGTTCGCCGCCGCGAAAGGAACGGCGATTTACGACGGTTTCGCCTCCGGAAGGATTCACTACCTGCGATTCGTCCTCCGGCGGACTGCACTTTCGTAGCCCTGCCGCTTCGGCCGGTGTCGCCACGACCACATGGGCACGACGATCAGACCCAGGAAGGCTCCAATCCCTGCTCCACAGAGTTGGAGTGCCGCAAACGGCGAGCCTGACGTGTTGATCAAGACGACCTTGGATCCGGTCCGTGTCACCGCGCCGCTGGACGTCAAGTGGGTATACGTGGCGACGACCGTTGCTCTCCGGGCCGCGTCAACGGCGCCGACCGACCATCGACCATTCTCGATGGACCCCACGGTGGGGGGAGCCGCCGTCCATTCAGCCTGATCGCTTACGTCCGCAGTTTCGCCATTGCTGAAGTGGGCAACGGCCTGGAAGCGCGCCGCCAGGCCCGCGACGACGCCGTCAGGGCCGTCAAGGCTGACCGATTCGAGCACCACGCCTGCGGTCGGATCGCCGCCCTCCCCGTTGCTGAGCGACGTAATCCTCACGAAGTCAAAGTCCGCAGGGGTGGAGATGTCGCACTCCGCGCCGCAGTCGGCGGTACCGCCGTTGACCGCGCCGATGCCCACTCGCACGTTGTCCGGAAGCGCGTTCACCACCGTGCCGATGTCGCTGAAGGTTTGGCCGTCGGAGCTGTAGGCGCCGACAAACTGGTCGCCGAACCTCAGCAGCCGCAGGTAAACCACGTCGGGAGAATCCGTGTTGGACTCGTCGTATCGGGCGCCCGGGCGCGTTCCACTGGTGTTCGCATCGCCTCCGATGTTCAACAGGACGATGCCGCGAAACTCGCCCCTTCGCCCGGAGGCATGAACAAGTCCGACGCTCACCGCATGTTCGTCGTCGACGTAGACGAGCAAACCCCCGTACTGTTGCGCATCTTGCGGGTTGAACTCCAGCCGCGCGTCGAGGATAAAATCTCCGCTCACTTCACGAACGAGCAGGTTCCTTGCGGTTCCCTCGATTCCCAGCAATCCTCGCTGAGTAAGGATGCGGAAGAAACCAGAACGCGCGGCCAGCGTGTAGGCAGAGGCATCCTCGCGGATAATCGTCCAGCCGCTCGATAACCTCGGCTGGTCGAACTCCTCCAGAAACGCGGGATCATCCGCCGCCCGCGCCGATCCCGCCCAGGCAATCGCCACCAGCGTCAGTAGCCCAGCCGACGCGGTGCGTGACCGACGTGAAGGGGGAACAGCCGAAGTCGTTGCCCGCTGTGGGATCGACGTCATCGTTTCAGGTCGATTCCACGCCAGAATGTCTCGGCCGCATTACGCCGGTTCCTGGGGCGAAGAAGTGTCAACGACGCGCAACCAAGGGCGAGCATCGGCCATCCAAGCATTCCCAGTGCGCCGCACGGCGATCCCGCCGTGGGCCCTGGGCGAGGAGCCGGTCCCTCGCTCAGCTCGAACACCGCCCGAACAGTCCGGTCGCCGTCCATTCGGAGCCGGGTGGCCAAGTCCGCTCCAGTGGCATCTTCCTCCCAGCGCACGAAAGCGTAGCCGATCCCCGGCGTGGCGATCAGCGTGAGTTCCGCACCGATGACAAAGTCGCCGCCGGCCGGAGTAACTTCGCCTTCCCCAACAATATCCACCGTCAACTTGGCCGTGTTGTCGTCGCCCCCGTCGCCGCCGCCTCCGTCACTTCCTCCTCCGCCGCCCCCCGAACCATCGTCTTCGACAAAGGAAGCCTCAATGGCGGCATCGTCGCTGATGGTGATCGTGACCGACAGATCCGTTCCGCTGACGCCGCCGGACCAACCCTCGAATACGAAGCCCTCCCGCGGTTCGGCTGTCAGGGTGACGGCCGTACCGGACGTGTAGAAGCCTCCCGGTGGATCCAGCGCTACGTCACCCTCACCACTGATTGTGACCGTCACCTGCAACGCGGGTTCATAGCGCGCCGTAATCGTGCGATCGGCGTCCATCGTAACCGTCAACGGGTTGACCGTCTCCGAACCCGGCGGGACGTTGCCCGACCAGCCCAGGAATGAGGATCCCGCATCGGCGGTTGCGGTGACCTTGACCGATGCGCCCGTGCGATAGCGAGACACCAGCGCGTTGTCGACAAATGTTCCAGTCGGCGAGGCGTGCAACGTGCCCGTGCCGTTGCCGCTGGTGCTGAGGGTCAGAGTCCAGTACACCGGAGTAAACGCGGCGCTCACGCCCTTCGACAGGTCCATCGGAACCACGAGCGGATTCTGCATCGGGTCTTCCAGCTCGAACGTCGTCGTCCATCCCGCGAACTGGTTGCCGTCGGAGGCCGACGCCGTGAGCGTCACCACGTCGCCAAATTCGTAGATGAGATCGTCGGTCGTTCCTCCAGCGACCGTTTGGGCCGGCGGCGCCACCGAGACCGACCCGCCCGTCAAGGGGACGGTCACCGAGAGAACCGGATCAACCGTCGCGTGGAACACGCGCGCGGCAAACGGGATCGTGGTTATGGTTCCACTCAGCGGATTGATAATCATCTCGTTGAAGGTGACGGTCGCAACGTTGCCGCCCGGAAGGAGATCATTGCGGGCCGCGTTCACGCGAAACTCGACCGACTGCTCATCCGGACCGCCGGAAAGGCTATTGGACGCCGCAAGCACGCCGGCGCCGGGCGTCACCGACACCCACGGCGCGCTGCCGACGGCGCTCCACGCCACCGAGACGTCGCGGGCGTTGGCGATCAGCGCCGTTTGCGACGCCGCAGGGAGATCACCCTCCGGGCCTCGGGCAAGAACGTCCGCGTCGGGCGTGAGCGCTAAAGCCCCGGAGCTGGATGGGAAGACCACCACCGTGACCGGAAGCAACCGCGATCCCACCTCGTTCGTCGTGTTCTCGACGGAGATCGTGTTGGTGTACGTTCCCGCGGCCAGGCCGAAGGTGTTGAAGGAAACGGAGAAGGTGGCGTTGCCGCCGGGGGGGACCGACCCGCCTGCGCTGCTGACGCTCATCCATAATCGCGGAGACCACGTCAGAGAGTAATTAAGCGCGGTTTGCCCCGAACCCGACAGGGAGACGTTAACCGCGGCCGGGCTGCTCCCGTTGACTGTCGCCGTGGTGTTGATAAACGCCGGCGATACCGAGAAGTTCGCCGCGGCGATTTCCAACCGCACCGTACGCGTCGTGTTCCCGGCCTGGTTCGTCAGGTTGGTGAACGTGACCGCGGCGCTGTACACGCCGGGCGCCAGTTGGGCGACCTCGTCGACCGCCAATCCGACGACCACCTCGGTGGTTCGCGGGAGGATCAACGAGCCGGGAAGTGTTCCCGACACCGGCGACGCCAATAGCCACGCCTGGTTGACAGCCACCGCAAACTCCAGCGCGGCGGCGTCCGCATTGTCCAGGGTCCAGTGGGTCACCGTCTTGGGCGAAAACGGGCCGCCCTCGAAACCCGAAAAAGTGATGACCGTGCCCGCATCAGGTGTAACTTCGATGGACTGCGCGGAAGCGAGTCCGGCGCACGCCAACAGCCATGTCACCGGCCCCGCTTTCAAGGCGCGGCGCAGGAAAACTCCGGTTCGGTTTACGTTGTGGTTGGCCCTCATGCACCCCTCCCCCAGTTGGGATGGCATCGGGACTGAACTGCCGGCGGCGATGCTCTTCCTGGTCGCAAGGTGCGCGCAGGAAAGACAATAGAGCGTATGGGCGAAGTCCCTCAGCCCAATCGGAAACACCGTCCGCGGCAGACCCAGCCGTTGCGCTGGTTAATCGTATCGGTCGGAGACGGCATGTCAAGGTTGCGGCTTGGGTCCGATACGGTTGGGCGTGACACGATCGGCGGCTGGAGTCCAAGACGCTTCCGCCGCCTTTCATCTGAGACACTTCCGCTTTCTTTGCTCGCCCGGTTCATACCGGTCCGGGGTCTCGAAAGAGGTGCAGCGCCGATCAGAGGTGCAGCGCCGATCAGAACCGCGACAGAATGGAGCGCCGTCTTTTCTTCATCCGTACCCCGACCGTGAGGGAGTGGCCCGGCCTTTTATCAGAACCGCGACAGAATGGAGCGGTCCAGCGCGCGCCGCCCGTTGGCACTCGCGGTTCCAAACACCCGCCCCAGCCCCGCCGAAACTGTCACGGATACGGTTCGCCTCGCTCCAAACGCATCCCGGCGCGAAGACGCGGCGCTCGAGGTTGGACCAACGAATCGGGGGCGACCGCGGACTTCGCCGTCGCCCCCGAAGGGTCAGCCCATCCGGCGGATTGGGCCGCCGGTTATGTTACGTCGTGCCCGCGGGCTAGCTCGCGGACTTCGTCGTCGTCGTGGAACTGTCAGTCGCATCCGTGCTCGTCGCCGAATCGTCCGCGCCATCCGTGGTCGCTTCGGTTTCCTCGACGATGGTGGACTGCGAGCGGAAGCCGTCCATCAACAGGACGAACGGATCGCCGATCGGCGCGATGAAAATGTGGGCGTCGATCAACGTGTCTTGTGCCGCCAGCGGTCCCGTGCCGTCCACGTCCACGTTCGCCTCGACGTTGTGCACCTGGTCCATCATCAGATTGAGAATGGCCACGGCGCCGAAGACGTTCAGCGACGTCTCGGAAGTCAGTCCGTGCGTGCCGTCGAAGAAGTCGGGCGGCAGGAACGCGGTCAACAGGTTCATGGCCGTAATCGGTCGACCGAAACGATAAGCGTTCAATCGGGCCACGAAGCTCCGCGCGACCAGTTCCACGCCGTCCGTGGTCATCGGCGTGTCCGACGCGAAATCAACCTGGTCGAATGAGACCGAACCGTTGTCGTCCGCCCGGCGGTAGTACATGCGAATGTCCGTCGACCGCCAATCGTCCGCATTGAACAACGTCGGACGGAACGTCGCCGTCGGTTCCCCCTCGTCCTCGACCCCGTTAGCGTTGAGGTCGTCGAAATAGGGGTCACCGTCCGGGCTGTACCGCGCATTGGCCACGTCCGTGCCGTAAACGTGCGTGAAACCCTGCTTGGTGATCGTCATGCCCACCACGCTGTCCGCCGACACGGTGATCAGCGTGCCCGTCTCGATCGGCGTGACCGACGTACCCGTATCCGTCGTCGTGGTCGTCGTCGTGTCCGTTGTCGTTGTGGTGTCTGTCGTGGTGCCCGTCGTCGGATCCGTCTGCGCCGGTGTCACCGTGCTGTCGGCCGTCGTCGTCGCCGTTGGATCCGTCGTCGTTGTTGGATCCGTCGTCGTCATCGTCGGATCCGTCGTGGTGGTCGTTGTGTCCGTGGTCGTCGTGGTGTCGACGGTGCTCAGGTCATCCGTGGTGTTGTAGATCTCCTCAAAATTATCCGGCGGCGGCGGCGGCGCCTGGAAGAAATTCGTCGGCGACGCCGAGTCGACGGCCTGACCGGTCTCCTCGTTGAACAGGACGAACTGTCCGGTCTCGTTCGAGTCCGGCATGAATTGCAACAACAGGTGACCCCCGGAGTTCACCGTGGCCACGCCGGTCGTGGTATCATATTCGACGCGGATCGGCTCGGCGCCCTCGCCGACGTGGTCGGCCAGAACGAAGATCTGCCGGTCCGGGCTGCCCGATCCGTCCTCGGCGGGGGCGACCGAATCACCGCTCGCCTCGGGAACGTAGCTCTCGCTGGTAACCGACACCGGCACGCCCGGATAGAAGTCGCCGGTCTTGGAAACAAACTCGATGAACGGCAGGCTGTTGATGTCGCCAAACACGCTCGAATCGCTCATCGACGCCCGCACCGGACCACGCCCCCCGTGCACCTCGCGCCCGATCTCCCGAACCATCAGTCCGACCACGCCCTCCTTCTCCGTTCCGTGCGTGAAGGACAAGTAGTACGCCCCGTTACCCGAATCGCTGTAGGTCACGGAAGTAACTTCGCCCTCGGTCGAGATTTCCGCGTCCACCGTGATTGCGTTGACCGTGTCCGAACTGAACGAATCGCCGTCCGCGACCACGAAAAACGTGCTCGGTCCCGTCCGGCTGAACGGCAGGTGCGCACGCGAATCGCGGATCAACGCCGACAGTTCATCGGGGCTGCCCACGCGATCGGTCATGAAGGCGCCCGCCAGCCGCTCAAGACTCGGCTCCGACGTGTCACCCAACTCCTCCTTGAGCAACGTGCGAATCTCGGTGTTCCGCTCTTCGAGCTCCTCGGGCGTGGCGGTTTGGAAGCCCCCGAGCGCCAGCCGCATGAACAACGCGTTGAGGTCAACGGCCTTGCCCCGCTCGTCGGCCGTCTCAAAGACGTTCAGCGGCGGCCCGAAGAAATTCGGATCGAAGATGAAGTACGTCAATCGAGCGCCCATTCCCTCGTCGAAGTTCGTGAGCACGTCGTGCAACGCCCCCAGCGTGATCTGGCGACCCTCGAGCTGCAGGGCGGCCATCTGCTCCAGGACGAATTCATTAATCACCGGAAGATGCGGACCGGACTTCCCGTCGGTGCTGCCCGCGTCCTCCTCGCTGAAGTTGCGGTCCGACTCGGAGGTGGAGTTGTAGTACACGGTGATGGACGGCATCGTCGGCTCGCTCTGAGCGACCTCGACGGTCAGCGTCGCGTCGGCTTCAACGAACTCCTCGGCGAACGAATTCTTGCTGCCCCACAGCGCCTCCAGCGTCGTGGTCTCGACACCCTCGATGGTTCCCAGTTCGCTCAGATCGATCCCGCCTTCCGAGTCCGCGATCGGGAACCCCGCGCCCAGGAAGACCTTCGCGGCGCCCAGGGCCACGCCCTGAAGGTCGGTCGCCTCAACCAGATCGAGGTTCCCATCCACCACGTCCATACCCAGCTGGGCAAGCTCCGGAATGACCGTGTCGAACAACGTCGCCAACTGCTCGTCACTCAGCGCCTCAATGTCTTCGAGGGTGATCTCACCGTCCACGCCGGCATCTTCAAACAGGTGCTCATAGGCCTCGGTGATTCGACTGACCAATGCCACAGGGCTGATCTCAAGCTGCGTCGGGTCGAGGCCCTTCGCCTCCATGAGCGCCTTCAACTTCGCCAGCACCACCGTGGTCAATGGATCGACCTGCGCGTCGTCCAACGCGCCCGCCGTTCCCGTCTCGTCGACCGGGATGTTGACGCAGCTGGCCATCTCGCACTCGCCGTCGCCGTCCTCATCCACGCACACGGTGAAGTCCGTGCCCACGGGAAGACCTTCCGCGTCGTAGGTTCCGTCGGCGTTCAGCTCCACCGATTCAATCTCCTCCCCGTCCTCGTCGACCAGTGTGTTGCCCTCAAGGTCTTCGAAACTCACCGTGGTGGTCTCGGTGTCGATGTCCGGCGGAACGTCTTGCCCGGCGCCGGTTCCAGTGGACGTGCGCGTGCTCTGCGTCGTGACCACCTTGCCGCTGATGGACCCGTTGTAGTTGAGCGGATCGCTCAACAGCACGTTGTCCGTGCCCGTTCCACCATCACCGCCGCTGCCGCCGTCGCCTCCGGTCCCGCCGGAGCCGCCGCCGTTACACGCCAGACCCACTCCCGCGGCCGCGGCCGCCACCACGCCCAACATCGCAAAACGACGGAGCTTTCGAAGCAAGTTCTTGTTGTCCACTGCTGGTTTCTCCTTGAGTGTCCGCGCTCCGAGACGTCCGCCCGTCCCGCGCTGGGCGGACAGAGGAGCGACCCGATTGGTCCGACAGGCCCGAACGGCGGCACCCGTCCCTAGGACCGGTTGTCCGGCTTATCGGGCGCACAGGAAGTGAACTTTGGGTAAATATGTCAGCCGGCAACCACTTTTCTGCGACGGATCGCCTGCGTGGCCGGCGAGATTCTGCCGCCTATGGGCAAACCTGCGGTCCGCCGAAGGGATAGGGCTTGTCCTTAAGCGCATCCACGGCGTTGGCGATGTCCAGAACGTTGACGTTCGCACGCGGGCTGGGCATGTCGCCCTGAATCTGGGCACGGGGCTTCATCAGTGTGCCGGTCGCCAGATCCTTGACCTTGTCCACCTCCGCGGCAACGTCGAGCACGGCGAGAGGTGGATCAGATTCCACCACGTCGCCCCAAAGCGACGTCGCGATCCGAAGTTCCACGGTTGCGCCCGCGCACGTCTCCTCGTGTCCCTGGCACGAGGCCGCCAGGTGCGCGACGTCGTACATCGAGCTGGGAACGATTTCCTGGCCCGTGACGTGGAGAACCGCCCCGTTCAGTTCCGCCCCCCAGTTGCGGTATTCGGGCTGGCAGCCGATGACCGCGCAGCGGAACGACGTCACGCGCACCGCCGAATCCGGGCACGTCAGCACGGGATTGTTTTGCGCGTCGCGTATAGTGTTCACGTAGCGATACTGCCCTTCGAACGCAGTGAAATTCGGAGCACCGGGCGGCGCAGGAGGATGATGCAGCGAGGTCATCTTCACCCGCAGGGCAGTCTGGTCAGCGGCTTCCGGGACGACCATCGAGATGTAGCGATTCTTGCGAAGGTGCGACCCTGCGGCGTCAGGTGGAGGCGAATCGGGAGGCTGAAGCGACGGTTCGTCGAGCGTGACCGTCAGTTCTCCTACGCCGATCGCTCCGCTCCATCCCCCGACGCGGATGAGGTAGCAGCGCCCCGCCTCCACCTCCATTGTCACCGCCGCCGGTCCGCCGCCGACGCCGCAAGTATCGTCGCCGCACGTCAGGAGCATGGCATTGTTGGACGGGCACGGGCACTCCCCGACGTCTCCCTCATAGAGCGCCAGAATCCCGTCCATGGAGGTGCTTCCGCAAGTGCTGGCCGTAAGCACCCCCGAAACCGTCGGGATGCACTTGTACCATAGGTCGGCCCCAAACGGTTGATCCGACGCACACGGAACCGGGTCGGGACCGTCAGTCGTGGCACAGCGATTGTCGAAGGGGATGGGTACGATCCCATCCGTCACCTCGCATCCCACCCATTCCGCCGTCGCGCAATCGTCGTTGGTCGCCGGCGGCGTGGGACTGCACGATCCGGACCCGCCGCAGACCGAGCCCGAACCGCTGAAATCGCCGCTGCGGACCACGCAATCAATGTCCGTCCGCTCCGTGCACCCGCACACGCAGCATGCGCCGACGCACTCGTCAGGAACGCCGTCGTTGTCGGCGTCGAGCGACGTCTGGCCGGCGATGTCGCACTCGTCGGGAACGCCGTTCCGGTTACAGTCGGCGCTGCTTCCGCCGAACAGGTCACAGGCGTCGGGCGTGAAGCTCCCATTGCAATCGGTCGACGGTTCGCAGGAATCGAGGATATTGTTCTCGTTGCAATCCAGGGCGGGGTTGGCCCCGATCTCGCAAAGGTCCATCGTGGCGTTGCCGTTGCAGTTGGTGTTCGGCTCGCAACCATCGGGAATCCCGTTGAAGTTGCAATCAGGGCGCGTACCGCAGCCGGCCACCGCGCAGCGCGTCCCCGGAGCACCGCATTGAACGTCGCAATCGTCCTCGATGCCGTTGCCGTCGCAGTCCCGCGGGATGCGCAGGAAGTACACGTCCTGTTCGCCGTTGAACGTAGCCGAGTACGCGACGTTGGCCCCGCCGTTGTCGGAGACCATGTCATAGTAGTCGCCGATCTTGTTCTGACTCGGAAAGCCGACGTGGCTGTTGAACACCGGGCTGACCTGCACGTTCGCCGACCACGTCCGCCCCGCATCGTCGGAAGAGCTGTAGAACAACGCCGATCGGTTGTACGCGCCGGTCGTGCGCGTGTCGTTCCACACCACGTCGATGCGCCCCTTGGGGGCCACGGACATCGTGCCAAACCATTGCCAGGCGTTCGTCCCCGGCGAATCGTCGTTGATGCGTTGGGGCGCCGTCCAGTGCGCGCCGTTGTCCACGCTGCGGATGAACATCACGTCGATCGGGTCAATGCCGCCGCCGGACACCGAGGCAAGGACAAACAGACGTCCAAGCCGGCTCGGATCAGCCTTGATCCAAACTTGCCCCAAAAGACCCGCCGGGTTGGGGCTGGCGCTGCCGAAGCCGCCGGTGAAACCACCCAAATCAATCCCTTGCACCACCTCGAAACTCGGTGCCTGCGCCGGATCCTTCGCGTTCGTAGACCGCGCAAACAGATGGGGCGTCTGATCCAGCGTTGCACCCGCAAGGTAAAGCGTGCCCTCGGGTCCGGTGTCCAGCGTGCCCCATTTCATGCTCGGTTGCGGCAGGGGGTGACTCGACGGAAACGTCAGCCCGCCGTCAACCGACCGCGTGAAATCATCGGGGAAGCAGCAGGTAAACTGCACGTTCCAAATCTGATAGAGGTGCCCCGCCCCGAGTCCGCCGTTCCGCCGGTCCACGGTCATCCACTGCTTGTCGCCGCCGAACGCCGGAACCGGTCCAAGCCACGTCGCCCCGCCGTTATACGATCGGAAAACCTCGACCGAGCTAAGACTGCTCAGACTTGAATAGTAAAGCGTGCCGAATCCGTCCGCGCCCAACACCGGGTCGCTGCGGAACACCCCGGGCTGAAGGACGCCTGGAAATGTCCAGGTCAGTCCGCCGTCCGTCGTATACGCCACGCCCGCCTGTCGAAAGCTGTTGGAGATGGTGTTGAACTGCCGCCATCCGATAGCGATTCGCTTGGGGTCTGAAAGATCGACGGCCATGGATGGTTCGTTGGCCGCGTCGCCGACGATGTTGTTGCCGGATGCGTTGACGTTCACTTGCCGGCTGACGAACGGGCCGAACGCGACGTTCACCGCCGGCGACTCCGCCTGCAACGTCAGCGCATCGAAGTCGTCGGGTTTCGGCACTGGGGTTTCCGGCGGAACGTCCTGGAGCGGGCCGCGTGCTGTGGTCACCGCAATGCGACCGTCGTCGCCTCGCGCGGCTCCCGCGCCGCCCGTTGAATCCACGAACCCGATAATAATGAAGATTGCGCTAAGAGCGTGTTTGAAACGCCGTTGTTTGATCCGAGCCGCGACCGTAAGGGAGCGGTTTTTCACGTGCTCCCCGGGATGATCGGGGAACCATCTCCCTGCGCCCGAGCCTTGAACCAACCTTCTCAAACAGGTTCTAAGAAACGATGTGTGAATGACTAGACCCCGACTCGCGGAATGCCCCCGATCCAACCTCATCGTTGTTCCCCCTTAGGGCGAGCGTAAGGCGCAATGATTGTACTGCGGCGACGACGGAAAAACAAGTATTCTGCCCTCGCTCTTGGCGGAGCGCAGAACCACGTTACGATGGGGCCGCCGCCGGCGTTTCTTCTCGTCCCGGCGGACTTCGCCGAGCGTCGTCGGCCGGACCGGTACCCGTGACCGCAACCAAGAGCATCCTGATCGTCGAGGATGAAACCGACCTGCGTGAATTGCTGCGCTTCAATCTGTCAAAGGAAGGCTACCTCTGTCGCTGCGTCGGCGACGGAAACGCCGCGATCGAAGAAGTCATCAGACAGCTTCCCGACCTCATCATTCTCGATCGCATGTTGCCCGGTCGTTCGGGGGATGAAGTCGCCGGTCACTTGTCCCGCGATCCTCGCCTCGCTGGGGTTCCCATCATCATGCTCACCGCCCGCGCTGACGAGTCCGACCAGCTTGTCGGGTTCGCCCTCGGAGCCGCGGACTACGTCACCAAGCCATTCTCAATGAAGGTCTTGCTGGCCCGAGTCGCCGCCCTGCTCCGACGAGGCGAGGAAGGCGCAACGATGGAAACGCTCCTCCGCGCCGGCCCCATCGCCCTCGACGAGACCCGCCATCTGGTAACCGTCGAAGGCGTGCCCATCGCCCCCACCGCAACCGAGTTCCGCATTCTCAAGACCTTGATGTCCGCCGGAGGCCGCGTGCTCGACCGCAACCGGCTGATCGACCTCGTGCTCGGAACCAACGTCGCAGTCACCGACCGAACGATCGACGTACACATCGCCGGCCTTCGGAAAAAGCTCGGCCTCGCCGCCGAGTGGATCCAGACCGTCCGCGGCGTCGGCTATACCTTCCGCGCGCCGACCGAACATTTATAAGGTTCGTCCACCATGCCCTCGGGACGATTCTTTGGGAGACTCTTCCTCGGCAACGCCGCGCTGGTCGTCGTTCTGGTGGCCATCGGTCTCGCGGCCCTGACCTTGGAGCTCGACCACTTCCTGACACCGCAGATCGATCCCTACCTTCGAATCATCGGCGGCGCCCTCCTGGTCATCGCCGCCGCGGTGGCCGTCGGATTCGCCGTGACCGCCGGCGGGCGCATTCGCCGCTTGACCCAGACCGCCCAAGCCGTCGCCCGCGGCGATCTAAAGGCTCGCGCGGACGAACGCGGTTCCGACGAAATCGCACTCCTCGCACGCTCGCTCAATCGCCTGCGCGACCGTCTCGCGCGACAGGTTGACGAACTCCAGCGCCAACGCCGGGGCTTGGCGCTGTTGTTGGACCATCTCCACGAGGGCGTCGTGCTCGCGCGTCGCGACGGCAAGGTCGCGCTCATCAACCCGGCCGCCGCCGCCATGCTCGGCGTCGATCGCGCGACCATCGAGGGCATCTCGCGCGGCCGCCTGCCGGCGGTGGAGGACTGTGTGTCCCAGCATGAGCTTCAGTCCCTGCTGATGCCCGAACCGCCAACGGTTTGCCCCGCTGCACCGCCGTCCGCAGGTACCTCCTCGGACGCGCGGGTCGTCGACTCCACCGCCATTCGGATCGAACTTCAACCCGCCGGAGGCCCGATCTCCGTTCTCGCGTGGGCCGCCGACGTCGTCCTTCCTCAAGCGCCAGACATGTCCGAGTTCGGCGCGGGCGGCGAGGATCCCTGGCCCGCCAGGCTGATGGTCTTGACCGATGTCACCGATTTGACGCGGGCGTTGAAAGTACGCAGCGACTTTGTTGCCAACGCATCACACGAGCTGCGTACGCCGCTGTCGGCCATCCGCGGCGCCGTCGAAACGCTCTCAGCCATGGACCCCGCGGAAGACACCGAGTTCAGCCGCCGGTTTCTGGATACCATTGCCCGTCAGTGTCGGCGGCTTGAGGCGTTGGTGGCTGATCTGCTGGAGCTTTCCCGCCTCGAAGCGCCCGGAAAGAGGTTCGCGCTCGCTCCGATCAACGTTCACCGCGCGTGCGACGAACTCCGCGAACGCTGGGCGGAAGCGATCGCCGCGAAAAACCTCCAATGGATCGCCGATATCGCCGTGGATTGTCACAACCTGCACGCCAACGCCCACCTCTTACAACTCGCGCTCGACAACGTCGTGGACAACGCCGTCAAGTTCACACCCCCGGGCGGACGAGTGCAGGTGCGCGGCCAATGCCGGGCCGACGTGGTGGCCATCGCCATATCCGACTCCGGCTGCGGGATTCCCGCCGCCGATCGAGAACGCGTCTTTGAGCGTTTCTACCAGGTGGATTCCGCGCGAACCGCGGGGAGCGCCGGGGCCGAATCCCGCGGGACAGGTTTGGGACTCTCCATCGTCCGGCACGCCGTCACCGCCATGGGTGGAACCGTCGAACTCGACAGCGAAATCGGCAAGGGAACCTGCGTGACGCTGTCGCTCCCGCGGCCCGCCTCCCATTCCCATCACCCGTCGACCAATCCTTGACCGGACCGCGCCTCACGCTCCCAAACCCCTCTTGGCCGCGCCAAAACCACTGATCGCTCGCCCAACCTCCTTCTGCGATCAGGCGCGAAGTTATTTGAATAGCAGCCCCGCGGGCTATCCCCACGCCCGTTCGGGCAGGACGCTGCGGAGATGATCGCCTTGGGAGGCTGACACGCCATGTACGATCCGCGAAACACGACCCGACACCCCTTGCCGTTGACCAGCGACGTAGGGCGGACTTCGCCCGCCGATCCACCACCGGCGTGCGTAGCACGCCCTACGAAGCTTGCCGTTGATCAGAACCGCGACAGCATGGAGCGGTGTCTTTTCTTCATCCGTACCGCGACCGCCTGCCCGCTACGCGCAGCGTCAGGGTCAGGGAGCGGCCGCCGTTTCTACCTCTTCTTCTTCTGTTCCTTCCATCCGTACCGCGACCGTCAGGGAGCGGCTCTGCCTTGGTCCCCGACGCGCTTGCGGAAAAAAACCCGAAACGATCAAACATCTCCGAGTCACGGCACCGATGACGTGCATTCGCCGGCGAACAAATGAAAATTTCCAAACGAACCCATTAATCCCCCCGCTGGCCGGGTCGAAAACGCGGATCGACACCGAAATCGCCTTTCGAAACTGGCTTCGCTTTCACCCCGTTGGCTTCCTACGCACTTCGACCGCGAGGCTGTTGCCCAGGCTCACGCGCTTTTCTGGGCAGATGTCTGGCTCGCAAGCCTTGTAATTCTTAACGCAATTCTAACACCATCCCCAAACGCTCCTAACACGGCGTTCCTACGCTCCTCCTCGGAAAGAACGAATCGAGGCGGCAGGCGTAGCCGACTCGATCGTTGGACAGGCCAGGCGCAAAGGAAAGGAAACCAGAATGACGGTCCAGGTACGGAAGCGGTACGGCTTCACCTTGGTGGAGCTGTTGGTCGTGATTGCAATCATTGCACTGTTGGTTGCGATCTTGTTGCCTTCGTTGTCCCAGGCTCGTGAGGCCGCGAAGGGTTCGACGTGCGCGTCGCACCTGCGGACGTTCTCGTCGGCGTTCGAAATCTATGCCGCGCAGGACCGGTTCCTCACTCGAACAAGCGGGGCCTTTGACCACCTCCGCGACGGGGACGTGCGAACCATTGGGTGGGTGGCCGACGTGATCAACCTCAAGGTCGGCTCGCCGGGGCAGATGCTCTGCCCCACCAACCGATGGCGGATCAATGAGAAGGTCGCGGATTACACCGGCGCCGCGACCACCGGAACCGCCAACCCGCTCCGCTGGGCCGGCAACGGCGGAAACGCCCTCGTTCCGATCATGGATCCCGTGGCCAACAAGGAGGATGCCGCGGAGCTTTGGGCCAAGGGCTACAACACGAACTACGCCACGACCTGGGCGTTCGTGCGCGGCGACCCCAGCGCGACCGACGGCTACGGTTCGAACGGCGATACCACCGATCCCGCAAAGTGCCCGCGCGACGGAGACGGTCCGCTCAGCGACAGCCACATCACCAACTCGCCGATCTCCGCCGACCGCATCCCACTGATGGGCGACTCCCGCGCCGGGGACGCCGCCGACAGCGAAGTGACCGCCGCCCACGCCGACACGATCAACAAGTTCGCCGGCGAACAACTCGTCAAAGCCGGCGACTTCACCGTCGAATCATTCACCGATGGCATGAGCGTTGACTACAGCGGCGTGACCAAGGACGCGGGTCGAAAGGGCCACGAGTTCAACGACATCGCCCCGATTCACAGCCCCAAGGGGAGCGACACCGTCGGCGGGTACTCCAACATGCTCTTTGCGGACGGCCACGCCTCGAAGGTCTTCGACACCGGCGGAAAGCTCAGCTACTACGGAGATCCCGCCAGCGCCAAGAGCGACGTGCCCGACGGGTTCATCGGTCCCTACAAAGTGGGAACGAACTTCGAAATTAACGAAACCGGCTTTTCCGAAATCCGCAGTTCGATGTGGTACGGACGAATGCGCCCACGAGCAAAGGCCGGCGGCGGAAGCATCGAGTAGCACGCAAATAACAGGCCGGCTGCGGTTCGGTCGCAGGACATGGATCGTGCCCCGAACAGCCGCCGGTCACAGGATGCCCTGGAGCGGCGCGATCCCTGGGGTCTGGGCTTGATGGGGGGGCAAGCTTAGACCTCTCTTCGGATCGACGTCGTGAAGCCGGCTGAGAAAGGATCCGCCATGCCCTACGAATCGCAACCGCCAACGACCGGGGATCGTGACCATCTTGGCCCCGCGTCGGTGGCCGGTCGCGGCGATCAGGCCGCAGGGACCAGGCTCCGTGTCCGCACGGTCCCGCCATCCCAGGTGTCCGACGAGCAGATCCTCGCTTGGCTCGACGACGCAGAAGCCGATGACCCGGCGAGATAGGGGCCATGACCGCCTTTCACTACTCATGCCGCTACATTTGTCGGGAACAAGCGAGTTCGTCGGCCGGACTTCTTCACGCAACCTTAACAAATGTGGTATATACGAATGGCCGGGCGGCTCGGTGCCCATCCAGGATTCAACGCCCGGAGCGGCGTGTGACGCGAATCGACAGGAAACCCAAGTGAACCTACGCACTTTGAGAGGAACAGAATAATGCCAGATGCGAAACAGTTTGTCTGGTGGGCCTTGGGCCGCACATCATGCGCGCTCATCTCGATCGCCGCAGTGGCCTGCAGCGGCGGCTCGGCCGACGCCCAGTTGAAGGGCAAGGTCCGCGTCGATGGATCGAGCACCGTCGCCCCGATTACCATGGCGGCCTCGGAGATGTTTAAGGCGAAACAACCCAACGTTGAGGTGACCGTCGGAATCTCCGGAACCGGCGGGGGATTCAAGAAGTTCCTCGACGAAAAACCTGAACTGCGAACGGACATCAGCGACGCGTCGCGCCCGATCATGCCCCAAGAAATCAAGCGGGCGCAGGAGCTGGGCGTCGAGTTCATCGAACTTCCCATCGCCTTGGATGGTTTGGCCGTCGTCGTGCATCCGTCCAACACCTTTTGCGATCATCTGACGATCGACGAGCTTCGGCGGATATGGGAGCCGAACAGTCAGATCAAGAGCTGGAGCCAAGTCCGCAAGGGGTTCCCGGACAAGCCTTTGACGTTGTATGGACCCGGGACCGACAGCGGAACCTTCGATTACTTTACGGAGGTGATCGTCGGCAAGGCCAAGGCGTCGCGCAGCGATTACACCGCCAGCGAAAGCGATAACATGCTGGTTCGCGGCGTCGAGGGCGACCAGGCCGCCCTGGGATACTTCGGGTTCTCCTATTTCGAGGCCAACAAGAGCAAATTGCGCGCCGTCCCGATCGACGGAGGCGGCGGCAAGCCGATTGTGCCATCGCTGGAGACCGTCCGATCCGGTGCCTATGCACCGCTTTCCCGCCCCTTGTTCCTGTACGTGAACAAGGCGGCTTGCTCCAAGCCCGCGGTGAAGGCCTTCGTGGAGTTCCTGCTCGCCGACACCAAGAAAATCGTTGAGCATCCGCGTGTCAACTACGTCGCCCTTTCCGACGAGTTGTCCGAGCTGGCACGGAAGCGCTTTGTCGAAGGCAAGTCCGGTTCCGCAATGTCGCAAGCGGAAGGCGCCCACGTGGATCTTGCGGACACGTTCCGGAAGTATTGATCGATGGGCACCGCCCGTGCACTCCCTCGACGGCGATTTTCCGGCTCGTGAAGGTTCAGTTTTCACAGCCCTCGATCACGCCGATGCAATTCCGATTTGACGGCGGACGGGCGGTGTGTTCTCCTTCCTGACTCGGCGGTCGACGCCCGTTGGGTCGGTCGCCGTCCGTGCCGATCTGCCATTGGGGAACTCACGGAGCCGCGAGCCATGCCGCGTGGAGTCCTTCGGGTCCGAGAGCGATTGATCCACGTGGGCCTTTTCTTTTCGGCCCTTCTATCGGTCGCAACGACAGCGGGCATCATCTGGGTGCTGGCCGTCGAAAGCTTCCGCTTCTTTGCCCACAAGGACGTCACGGTCTTCTCGTTCCTTTCCGGGAGCAACTGGTCGCCGCTGCTGGAACCGAGGAGCTACGGAGTCCTTCCGCTGGTCTGCGGAACGTTTCTCATTGCCGGCGGGGCGTTGCTCCTGGCTGTTCCCGTCGGGTTGGCGGCGGGTATTTTCCTCAGCGATTACGCCCCACCCCGCGTGCGCGCGTTCCTGAAGCCGACGCTGGAGATCCTCGCGGGGATTCCCACCGTCGTTTACGGATATTTCGCCCTGACGTTCGTCACCCCGCATCTCATCAAGCCGCTCTTTCCGGCCACCCAGGTGTTCAATGCCGCAAGCGCCGCGATCGTGGTCGGCGTGATGATCATCCCGACGGTGGCGTCGCTGTGCGACGATGCCTTTCGCGCGGTTCCCCGTACGCTCCGTGAGGCCGCCTACGCGTTGTCGGCCACCCGGCTGGAGGTCTCGTTGCGCATCGTTCTTCCCGCAGGCCTATCCGGGGTGGTCGCGGCCGTCCTGCTGGCCTTCGCCCGGGCCGTCGGAGAGACGATGGCGGTGACCATCGCCGCGGGATCCAATCCGCAACTGACCCTCAATCCGCTCGATGCCGTTCAGACCCTGGCCAGCTACATCGCCCAGATCAGCATGGGCGACACGCCGCACGGTTCGATCGAGTACCAGACGATCTACGCCGTGGGGATGCTGCTGTTCCTGACCACGCTCGCCTTCAATGTCATCGCCCACGTCGTCCTGGGCAGGTTCCGGGAGGTCTACGATTGAGCACCGTGACCGCCCAATTCGAACCGCGACTCGCGCGGCGGCGGGCCTACGGCGCTGTGTTCGCCGGTGTGTGCCTATTCATGACCCTCGTGGGAATGGTCGTCCTGGTCGTGCTGCTGGTCAACGTGGCGCGCGACGGGGGACGGTGGGTCTCCTGGGGTTTCCTCGATCGCTTCCCGTCGCGGTTGACGCCCGAGGAGTCGGGAGTCAAGAGCGCGCTGTTCGGGACGCTCTGGCTGATGTTCATGACCGGCGCCTTCGCGGTTCCGCTGGGTATGGCCGCCGCCGTGTATCTACACGAATACGCACCGCGAAACCGCATGACGCGCTTCATCGAGCTGAACATCGCCAACCTTGCCGGCGTGCCGTCCATTGTCTACGGAATCTTGGGGATGACGATCTTCACGCGCATGTGCAGCCTCGGCCTCAGCGTGCTCGCCGGGGCGGCCACCCTAAGTCTGCTCGTGCTGCCGACGGTGATCATCGCCAGTCGGGAGTCTCTGGCCGCGGTTCCCGATTCGTTTCGCCTGGCGGCGTACGGGGTCGGCGCTACCCGTTGGCAGACGGTTCGGGCGCACGTCCTGCCCGCCGCGATTCCGGGGATGCTGACGGGGGTGATTCTGGCGATGTCACGGGCCATCGGCGAGGCGGCGCCCCTGGTGGTCATCGGCGCGCTGATGTTCATCACCTCGATTCCCAAGTCGCCGATGGACGACTTCACCGCGCTGCCGATCCAGATTTTCAATTGGATGGATGAGCCGGAGATCATCTTTCAGGAACTCGCGGCGGCGGCTATCATCGTGTTGCTCGGGATTCTGCTTCCGATGAACGCGGTGGCGATCGGGATTCGCGCATGGCAGCAACACAAGAAGGCATGGTGAACGTGACCGCCGATTTCCCGGGCACGGAGCGCCGCCCGTCGGTTCGGTCGGTCACGCCACGCCCGGCGGCCCCCGACCGAACCCCGTCCACGGAGATCGTTCTCCGCGCCGACCACCTGACCATCCGCTACGGCTCGTTCGCCGCGGTACGCGACGTCTCGCTCGACATTCGCGCCCACGAAGTGACCGCGATCATCGGGCCTTCCGGTTGCGGAAAGAGCACCCTGCTCCGCGCCATGAACCGGATGAATGATTTCGTGCCCAGTTGCGCCGCGGAGGGCAGGCTCTGGTATCGCGAGCGGAACGTCTACGATCCCTCGTGCGATCCGGTCGAGCTTCGCCGGCAGATCGGCATGGTTTTCCAGAAACCCAACCCCTTCCCCAAGTCCATCTACAGGAACGTCGCTTGGGGCGCCTCGATCAACGGGTACCAGGGACGTCTCGACGACCTCGTGGAATCGGCGCTGAAACAGGCCGCTCTCTGGGAGGAGGTCAAGGACAAGCTGCACCAGAACGCCTATGCCCTGTCCGGCGGACAGCAACAACGGCTGTGCATCGCCCGGGCCATCGCGCTGCAACCCGACGTTCTGTTGATGGACGAGCCTTGTTCCGCCCTGGATCCGATCGCCACGGCGCGGGTGGAGGATCTGATCGACCAGTTGAAGACCCGGTACACCGTCGTGCTGGTGACCCACAACATGCAGCAGGCGGCCCGGGTCTCCGACACCACGGCCTTCATGTACATCGGCGAACTGGTCGAGGTGAGCGACACCAACGTCATGTTCACCAATCCGCACAACAGGCGGACGCATGACTATATCACCGGACGGTTTGGATAGATCGATGACCGCGCACTTCGTGGATTTGCTCAACGACCTTCGCCGGCGCTCGCTGCGCATGGCCAGCCTGGTGGAAGACATCCTCCAGGAGGCTTGTGACGCGATGCTTTCGGGAGACGATTCCCTCGCCCGCCGCGTCGTCGACCGCGATCAGGACGTGGACTCCGAAGAGGTCGCCGTGGAGACCGAGGTGATCCGGCTCCTGGCGCTGTACCAACCGGTGGGGTCCGACCTGCGCCAACTTTGCACCGTCCTGAAGGTCAACAATGACCTCGAGCGGATCGCCGATTGCGCCGTGAACGTCGCCGAACGGGCCAAGCACGTCGACGCCCGGACGCTGGGCTCGGTGTACAAAGACCTCGAGCAAATGGGGCCGATCGTGCTCCACGTGCTGCGCACCGCGGTCAAGGCCTTTGGCGCGTGCAACGTCGATGACGCCCATCGAGTGTTCCTCGAGGAGGACGCCGTCGACGCGCTCTACGGGCAAATCATTCGCCGCGTCGTCGCCGACGCCGCCGGGGCGCCGGAGAAGATGGCCGGCTTTCTCGACGTTCTCTCCATCGCCAAGAACCTCGAACGGGTGGCCGACCACGCCACCAACATCGCCGAGGACGTTGTCTATGTCAGCACCGGCGAAATTGTCCGCCACCGCCCTCGACCGGCCTGACGCACGCTTCGGCGGAGGATTCCGGCTCTGATGCGCGACCATCGCCATGTTCCCGCGCCCGACGTCGTGCGCTTGATCCACCGTGTGGCGATCGTCGGGTGCGGCTACGTCGGCACGGCGCTGGGTCGTCGGCTTTCCGGCGAAGGCCTCGACGTCGTCGGGACCACGACGACGCCCGCTCGCTTGCCTGAACTCGAATCCGCCGGCATCCGCGGCGTCGTGCTGCATCTGAGCGACGCGGAAGGTCTTCGTCATCTGCTGCATGACCGCGAGGGCGTCGTGTTTTGCGCCGCCCCCGGTCGGCCTGGCGGCTCCCACCGTGAAGTGTACCACGACGGCGCGCTGAACATCGCCGCCGCGACGCTGGGAAGTTCGGTGCGGCGGATGCTCTACACTTCCTCGACTCGCGTGTACGCGCAGAACGACGGTCAATGGGTGGATGAATCGTCGATCACCCAGCCGCCCGACGAGGATGGGCGGAGCCTGGTTCAAGCGGAGCAAACGCTGCTCCACGTGCGTGGGAATGTCACGGTGTTGCGGCTGGGAGGCATTCATGGACCGGGGCGGGAACTGGTCGCGCGAGTAGCATCCTACGCCGGAGCCCTAAGAGATGACGGCGCGACGTACGTCAACCTGATTCACCTGGACGACATTGTCGAGGTTCTTCGCCTTCTGCTGCGGCAGGAGCATCACGGCATACTCAATCTTACCGACGGGCGCCCGGTGTCGCGGCGCGAGCTGTATGATGAAATCCTCGCAAGCCTCCGGCTGCCGCCGATTCGTTGGCAGGTTCCGCCAACTGCCGTCTTGCGGGGAAAACGGGTCTCCAGCCAGCGCCTGGCGCGGATGTTGAGCAAGACCTTCGCAAGCCCGATGAACCTCTGGGGAGCCGATCCCCAACCGCCTGACCCAAACCTCAGCGTACTTCCATCGTCTTAAGCCCAGCCGCATCCCGCGCGGCGTTCGATCCCATCAACGCATAGACCCGGAGCAAACTCGCGACAACCTGCCAGATCGTTCGGTCGCCCCTTCACCAAAGACGACGGGCACGCCGAGGCGTGCCCGTCCGATTTCGTGCGCTCGGCCCTGATCCCCGGCGGTCAGTTCACCATCCAGGTCTCGCCGTCGTCGTAGAGGTCTTCAAGCTTTCCGGCGCCCTTGGCGGCGACGGCATCCTTGACCTGCCCGACGACCATGTCTTCGTAAGTAGGACGCTCGACGCAACGGAACACGCCGATGGGTTCGGGAAACTCGGGATAGTGCATTCGGCTGAGCAGATACGCCAGGCTCGGCTCGCGCTGCCTCTCGTCGTGGAAGAGCAGATCATCCTCGGTGACGTCTCCGCCGAGTTCGATGATTTCCGGGTCCATGCCGTGCAGACGGATCCCTTTCTTTCGGTCGGGTCCGAAGACCAGCGGCTTGCCGTGTTCCAGGACCAGGGTCGTTTCGTCCTTGGTCTCTTTGCCGGTGGCGTATTCGAACGCGCCGTCGTTGAAGATGTTGCAGTTCTGATAGATCTCGACGAACGCCGTGCCTTTGTGCTTGGCGGCACGCTCAAGGACGTACTCGAGGTGCTTGGTGTTCACGTCGATCGCGCGGGCGACAAACGTCGCCTCCGCCCCGATCGCCACCGACAGCGGGTGCAACGGATAATCCACGGAACCCATCGGCGTGGAGCGGGTCTTCTTCCCGAACGGCGAGGTGGGGGAGTACTGCCCCTTGGTCAAGCCGTAGATGCGGTTGTTGAACAGCAGAACCTTCAGGTTGACGTTACGGCGGATGGCGTGCAGGAAGTGGTTCCCGCCGATGCTCAATGCATCGCCGTCACCGGTGACCACCCACACGTCCAGGTCGGGATTGGCCAGCTTGATGCCCGTTGCGACCGCCGGCGCCCGCCCGTGGATTCCGTGGAACCCGTAGGTGCTCATGTAATAGGGAAAGCGGCTGGAGCACCCGATGCCGGAGACGAAGACGGTCTTCTCGCGATTGGCGCCGACGGCGGCGAGAACCTTTTTTACCTGCGCAAGGATGGAGTAATCTCCGCAACCCGGGCACCACCGGACGTCCTGGTCGCTGCCGTAATCTTTCGCCGTAAGTTGAATCGTGGATCCTTGTATGCTCATGCTTTTTTTCCGTTGGAACCGTTTGAACCGAGCAGCTCCTCGATCTTCGCCTCGATCTCCGCGATGAGGAACGGCTTGCCTTGCATTTTCGTAAACGCGATGGCGTCCACCAGGAAACTGGCGCGCAGGTGTGCGGACAACTGGCCGAGGTTCATTTCCGGAACCACCAGGCGCTTGAACCGCTTGAGAACTTCACCCGTGTTCTTGGGCATCGGATCAAGGTAGCGAAGGTGGGCGCTGGACACGTTGAGTCCCCGGGCGCGGCAGTGATCGACGGCCGTTGTGATGGGGCCGTAGGTGCTGCCCCAGCCGATGACCAGCAGTTCCCCCGACGGATTCCCGTTCACTTCCAGCGGTGGAATCGTGTCCGCGATCTTGTCCACCTTCTGCCGTCGAATGCGGCACATCTTGTCGTGGTTCTCGGCGTCGTAACATACCTCGCCTGTGACGTCGCGCTTCTCCAGGCCTCCGATGCGGTGTTCGAGCCCCGGCGTTCCCGGAATGGCCCACTCGCGCACCAGTTTCGCATCGCGCTGGTAGGGTTGGAAGCGACCATCGGGACCGTTGGGTTGCGTCGGATGCTTGATGGTGATCTTGGGAAGCTTGGCGATGTCAGGAATCAGCCAAGGCTCGGCGCCGTTGGCCAGGTAGCCGTCGCTCAGCAAGATCACCGGCGTCATGAACTCGACGGCGATGCGGCAAGCTTCCAGCGTCATGTTGAAGCAATCAGCCGGTGACACAGGTGCGACCACGCAGAGCGGGGCTTCGCTGTTACGCCCCCAAATCGCCTGGTGCAGGTCGGATTGTTCCGTCTTGGTCGGCAACCCGGTGCTCGGCCCGCCGCGCTGGACGTTCACGATGACCATGGGAAGTTCCATCATGACGCCCAGCCCGATGGCTTCTTGTTTCAGAGCGACGCCCGGTCCGCTGGAACCCGTGACCGCCAGTGATCCGGTGAAGGCCGCGCCGACAACCGAGGCCATCGCTGCAATCTCATCCTCGGCCTGGAAGGTGCGCACGTCGAAGTTCTTGTGCTTGGCAAGCTCGTGCAGGATGTCGCTGGCCGGCGTGATGGGGTAGCTGCCGTAAAAGAGGGAGGTGTTCGCCAGTTTGGCCGCCGTCACCAACCCCATGGCCACCGCCTCGTTTCCCGTGACCTTGCGGTAACGCCCCGGCGCGAGCCTGGCCGGCGCCACCACAAAGCGTGAGGAAAACATCTCCGTGGTCTCGCCGAAATAGTACCCCGCGCGGAGCGTTCGAACGTTGGCGTCGGCGACCTCGGCTTTATTTCCGAACTTCTGCCCGATCCAGCGCAGCGTCGTTTCGAGGTCGCGCCCGAAAAGCCAATACACCAGTCCCAGGGCGAAGAAGTTCTTGCAGCGCCCGATCGCGCGACCCGACAGCCCGGTCCCCTCGCAGGCCTGGGCGTTCAGCTTATCCATTGGAACCCGGAAGACCTGAAACCTGCCAAGACTTCCGTCGTCCAGCGGGTTGTGATCGTAACCTGCCTTGGCGAGGTTTTGCTTGTTGAACGCATCCTCGTTGACAACGAGCACGCCGCCCGGTTCGAGGTCGGCGATGTTGACCTTGAGAGCGGCCGGGTTCATCGCGATCAGCGCATTGACCCGATCCCCGGCGGTACGGAGCTTGTGTGAGCCGAAGTTGAGCTGGTACCCGCTCACGCCCGCCGTCGTTCCGACTGGGGCGCGGATTTCCGCCGGAAAATCAGGAAAGGTGCTGACGTCGTTCCCGAAAATCGCCGAGGTGTTGGTCATTTGCGCTCCGACGAGCTGCATGCCGTCGCCGGAGTCGCCCGCGAAGCGCACCGTCAACTCTTCGCGGTGGATCGTCTGCACGGTCCGTTTGGATTGTTCAAGTGCCTGCGACGTAACGACCATGAGTAAGGGAAACTCCAAGCGGCTTGTTTGGCGGTGAGCCCGCTGCGCCCGTCACCCGCCAGCCCCTAAGTGAGGCGTTCATCCCGTTCGGCGCTTTAAGGCACCGTGGTGCCCCGACCCTCCGTCCGGGTGGATACAGAACAGTTAAGTCTACGCAAAACCACGTTGCGATACAACAATCCGCGCCGGTACTCCCGTCGCCCAAAGGGCTTCCCTGCCCCGGGGCCGGAGCATGTTGCGAACCGCGGATACACGCACCGTGCCACGACGTCGCCGCGCGACCGCGTTTCCGGAAGCGGGGCAGCAACCCGCGCGGCATTTTCGTTCCGTCCGATGGACGCTAGAATCAAGCTCGCCATCCCCGTGGCGAAGTTGTTACACGGCGGATTCGAGGAGACGCTTTCATGGCCAACCGGTTCGACAATGTCTTGCAAGCGGTAGGGCACACCCCCATCATCCGATTAAATCGGATTACCGAGGGCTTGACCGCAGCAGTTTACGCCAAGATCGAATTCGTAAACCCTGGCGGAAGCGTCAAGGACCGGATCGCGTTGGCGATGGTCGAGGCCGCTGAGCAGGAAGGGCTTCTGAGGCCTGGAGGGACCATCATCGAGGCCACGTCCGGAAACACCGGAGTCGGGCTGGCGATGGTGGCGGCGGTCAAAGGCTATCGCTGCGTTTTCATCATGCCTGACAAGATGAGCGCGGAGAAAATCCGCCTGCTGAAAGCCTACGGGGCTGAGGTGGTGATGACCCCGGCCTCAGCGGAGAGCAATAGCCCGGAAGGTTACAGCGGCGTAGCCGCCCGGCTGGTCAACGAGATTCCTAACGCTTGGCAGCCCAATCAGTTCGGAAACCTCAACAACCCGGACTACCACTACAAAGTCACAGGCCCGGAGATCTGGGAGCAGACGGAGGGGAGAATCACCGCGTTCTGCTGCGGGATCGGCACGGGCGGGACGATCTCCGGCGTCGGCAAGTTTCTCAAGGAAAAGAACCCGAAGATCCGCGTTGTCGCGGCGGATCCGGAGGGGTCGATCCTGTCGGGCGATTCACCCAAGCCCTGGGCGGTTGAAGGCATCGGCGAGGATTACGTTCCCAAGACGCTCAATTCCCAGGTGGTCGATGAGTGGGTTCGGGTAGGAGACGCCGATTCGTTCGCCGTCGCCCGGGACATGGCACGGCGCGAAGGGCTGCTTGTCGGTGGGTCGTGCGGGACGGCCATGGCCGCGGGATTGCGCTTCGCCCGACGACTTGGGAAAAACGACATGCTCGTCGTGCTATGCCCGGACACCGGGCGGAATTACCTCTCGAAGATGTACTCCGATGAGTGGATGATCGAGAAGGGCTTCCTCACGCCGGCGGGGAGATCCTACACGGTGGCCGACCTGCTGACGCGTCGCGGAACGGTTACAATCATCTCGGTTGCGC
>JBBTCJ010000035.1:0-16929 GCA_038043285.1 Planctomycetota bacterium
CTGTCCCAGGGATCGCCCGGACTGAACCCAGTGGCGCCCGCGCGCTCCAGGCTGTCTGGGACGCACTCTAATGTGAGCATCCGGCAATTCGGTTTCGGGTTGTGGATACGCTACGCCGAAGGAGATATTTCCAAATCTTGTGCAGGACGCCGAAGTGGGAATGGGGCTATCGGTGCAGCAGGGTCATGACCTCGCCGCGAGTGCGTGCGTCGCTGCGGCAGAGGCCTCGGATGGCCGAGGTGACCATCTCGCTGCCGGACTTTTTGATTCCCCTACAAGTCATACAGGTGTGCGTGGCTTCGATGACCACGGCCACGCCCTTGGCCTGGAGCTTGGCCATGAGCAGGTCGGCGATCTGCGAGGTGAGGCGTTCCTGGACCTGCGGGCGATGGGCGAACTCGTCGACGACGCGGGCGAGTTTGGAGATTCCCACGACCTGGCCATCGGGGAGGTAGGCGACGTGGGCCTTCCCCTCGAAGGGCATGAGGTGGTGCTCGCACATGGAGTTGAAGGCGATGTCGCGGAGGACGACCAGCTCGTCGTAACGCTCGGTGAAGGCGGCCGTGAGATGCTCGGCCGGATCTTTCCGCAAGCCGCTGAACAACTCGGCGTACATCTTGGCGACGCGTTCGGGGGTCTGACGCAACCCCTCGCGGTCGGGGTCTTCGCCGACGGCGCAGAGAATGTCTCGGACAGCTCGTTCGATACGCTCAAGGTCCATGCGCGGCGACCATACCGCGCGCCCGGACGGGAACCAAGTTTTCGTTGGTTGCCTGACCGCTCAAGCGAGGCTGTGACGGCTGTTCAGGACCGCGATTGCCCACCAAGGGGCCGCGTGGGACCGCTCCATACTTTCGCGGTCCGGATCGGTGTTTCGCCTCCTTCGAAGTTGCGGGCGGGGAGGCTTGAGCGGCGGCGTCGGGGTGGTATAATGCGAGGTCGGGGAAGGAGAGGCGACCCCGACCCACCGGATGGTCCACAACAGACGGTGAGCTTCCTGTTGGCAGCGGAGACGGTCAGATTCTTCCCGGACAAGCAGACATCGAACCAACGGCGGCGCCCCCCACTCGGCGTTCGCCGCCACACCCGGTGTACTGGGTGATTGCGGCGAGCCTGGCGGTGATCGCGGTGTGTCTGGTGACGCGACCGGCGGGGTTGCGGCTGGAGGAACTGGCCCTGGGGCAGACGACGGCCGCCGGGGCGCGCGGGTTGTTCGCGTTTTCGGGGCAGCTTACAAAATCGACTTACGGCATCTACATGGTGGACACCGACGCGATGACGGTGTGGGTGTACGAATACGAGGGGCAGAAGCAGTGCATGCGGTTGGCGGCGTCGCGGACCTGGAGGTACGATCGTTACCTCGAGAGTCACAACGTCTGTGACCTGCCGCCGGAAGCCGTCGAGCAGATGGTCGAGGAGCAGCGGCTTTACCGCCTGCAAAACGCCAACGAGAAGAAGGCGCCCTAACCGTTCGCGGCGTTGATCGCGCAAAGGATCCAATCGACATGGCGAAGATGTTCTATTCGACTCAAGAGGCTTGCCAGAAACTGGGCAAGAACGAGGAGCAGATCAAGGGCCTCGTCCGCGAAGGCAAGCTCCGTGAGTTCCGCGACGCGGGATCCATCAATTACCGGGTCAGCGACGTGGACGGGTTGTTGAAGGCGCCGGGCGGCGGAGTCGCGGCGACGTCGGGATCGGCTCCCGCGAAGCCCACGGGCGCGGCGGCGGGCGGTTCCGCCAGCGGGGAGATTGTTCTGGAGCCGGCTGACGATTCGAGCATTGAACTTGCGCCGGCTTCCAGCGACATCATGACGCTCGAAGGGGACGACTCCGCCGACACGACGAGCGGCGGAAGGGCGGTGAAAAAGGCCAACGAGGGAAGCGCTGTTCCTTCGGTGGGCATCAACGTGTTCGACGACGACGAACTGGACGAGCACGTCGATCCGCTGGCGCAGACGGCGGTCAGCGACGTCGCCGGTCTGGGGATCGAGGGCGCGGGAAGCGGGTCGGGGATTCTGGACCTTACGCGGGAGAGCGACGATACGTCGCTGGGCGCGGAACTGCTGGACGAGATTTATTCGCCGGACGAAGGGAAGTCCAAGGAGGGTAGCTCGGTTGTAGCGGGGAGCGGCTCGGCGGTAGGGATGGAGGAGGCCGAGCCTGAGGTGGAGGGCGCAGTCGACGAGGTGGAGCTGGCGGCGCCGGCGGCGACCGCGACGGCAATCGCGGCGACGAAGGGGACAAAATCGGCCGTGGTGACGCGGGTGGTGGTGTACGAGCCGGACGCGGAATCCAAGGCGTTGACGGCGCTGATTGTCGCGGCGGTTGTCATCATGGGATTCGGCGGTCTGGCGGCGGCGTCGTTGGTGCAGGGGACGGTTCCGGGCTTGTTGCAGGCCGTATATTCCAAGCTTGGGATGTACTCCGCGGTTGCGGTGGTGGGGTCGGGGATTGCGGCCGGGGCGACGTACTTCGTGGCCAAGCGGTCAGGTTAGCGGTCCGACTCACCTGAATCTTCTGGTTTTAGAAGGTCCGCTCCATCACCGTCGCGGCTCTGATAAAAGGTGGTTGGCTGGACTTCGGCGCGGTGTTGGAGCATCAAGGAGAGGGCTTGGCATCCTCGCAAGTGGGCGGCTTGCTCCGGGTGCTTGAACTGGTTGGTCGATGATCGCGGCCGTCGCGGAGCGGGCGCGACCCAATGGGCGAAGAAGAAGCGGTGGAACACTGGCATAGGAGGCTGACGATGCGCGGCGCGGGTTGGCTGGCGGGAACGGGAGTGGGGTTGCTTTTCGTAGCGAGCGGGTCCGGTTGCGTGAGTCTCGAGGAGCACAACAGGGCGAAGGCCGCGAATCGCAATCTTTCGGCGGAGAAAGAGACGTTGAACACGGAGCTGTTCGACGAACGGAACGTCAATGACAACCTGCGCACCAAAATCACGTCGCTGGAGCGCGAGCTCAACATGCAGAACGAGCTGCTTTCCAATCTGCGCGGGGAGACGGAATTGCTGGAGGACGCCCGCAAGCGCGCGCTCTCGTATCTTGAGGACATGCAGAAGCGGCAGACGCTGACGAGCCTCTCGGTTCCCAAGCTGCCCGGGCCGCTGGACACGGCGTTGAAGCAGTTTGCCGAAGCCCATCCCAGCGAAGTGGTCTACGACGCGGCGCACGGGACGGTGAAGTGGAAGGCCGACCTGCTGTTCCCGCTGGGCAGCGACGACGTGAAGTCGACGTCGCTGGACGGGTTGCGGAGTTTTGCCGAGGTGTTGAAGTCGGCCGCCGCCGCGGACTTTGAGGCGGTGGTCGTGGGACACACCGATACGCGGCCGATTCAGCGCGCGGATACCAAGCAGAAGCACCCGACGAACTGGCACCTGTCGACGCACCGGGCCATTGCGGTCGGAAACGTCTTGCAGCGAAACGGCTACCCGTCCGATCGCGTTGGAGCGATGGGCTGCGGCGAGTATCGACCGGTCGCCGACAACTCTTCCGAGGCCGGGCAGAGCCAAAACCGCCGCGTCGAAATCTATCTCGTGCCTCACGGATCGATCGTCGCACATGGCGAAACGGTGGCCATGCCGAGAGCGACGAAGCCGCCTGGCGCCAAGGGTGAAAAAGAAAACACCGGCGCGGACGAGAAGGCCGAGAAGAAGCAGCCCTAGTGCTCCGACGCAGCCAAGCATTCGAGTAGGGCGACGCTACGCGAAAAGGAGAACGGTGCTCGCGGCGGGGCCGAGAGGGGTAAGGGTGAAACGGCGCGAGGAATCGTCCAGCGGTTCGATGACCATTCGCAGCACGTCCTCCGGCAGAGCGGCTTCGACGCGGTCCGCCCATTCGACGACGACGGCGGAGTCGGGGGCGATGAATTCTTCGAAGCCCAGCGCAAGAAGCTCCCGGGGGCCGCGAAGACGATAGGCGTCGATGTGATGCAGGCGCAACCGTCCGGGGTATTCGTGAATTAACGTGAAGGTCGGACTGGTGATCTTCCGCGGATCGGGGTTGCCATTGCCGGTCGCCAGTCCCTTGACGAATTGAGTCTTTCCCGCGCCCAGCGGACCAATCAGCGCGATGGTGAGACCGCCCACCAGGCGCTCACCGAGTTGCCGACCGAGCGCCAAGGTCTCCTCCGGGGAGTGGGTCGTCAGCGTTCGCGCCAGCGGCGGGAGACTCAATGGACGTACCCTCCCGGTGAAAGGGGAATCGCCGTTCCGTCGTGACGGTGCAGGCACAAGCCGGAGTCGGTGATTCTTCCGATCGGAAGCGCCGACACGCCCTCGACTCGGATCGGACCCTCGGCGGTGAACAACAGCTCATAGTCCTCGCCATCCTCCAAAGCATGGACCAGCGGATCCTTTCCGTCGATCGCCGACAATCGCCGGGCGTCTTCGGAGACGACCGCATCGAGGAGCTTCTCCTCCAAGACCGCTCCGACGCCGGAAGCCGAGCACAATCGCCATAGGTCAAGCGATAGGCCGTCGCTGACGTCGATCATGGCGTGAAGCCGTCCTTTCAGAGACGCGGCCAGTCGGTGAGCCTCCACGACGCGGGGCATGAACGACAAGTGTTTTCCCAGAATGCTCCCGCCGAGTGGACCGGTGACGTAGAGGCCGTCGCCGGGTTGTGCAGCGGATCGCGGGATCGGCGTCACGCCGGGGTAGGGTTCGGCCAGGACGGCGACGTCGATTACCAGGGGATGGTCCCATCGCGTGGTGTCGCCGCCGGCGACGGCGACGCCGAACCGTTTGGCGACGTCGAAGAGGCCGGCGTAAAGTTCTTGGACCTCGCTCAATGAAAACTTCCGCGGCAAGGCAAGGGAGATGGTGATGCCGACAGGTCTGACGGCCATGGCGGCGCAATCGCTCAGGTTGCAGGCGACGGCCTTCCAGCCGACGTCGCGAAGCCCATGGCGGCGGGCGTCGAAGTGAACGCCGTCCAGCAGCATGTCGGAGGCGAAGAGGGTCGGCCCGCCCGCGGCGAGGATGGCCATGTCGTCGCCGATCCCGGTGCGCAGGGCGACGTTGTTCGGTGCATGTTCCCGCAGCCAGGCAATGAGTTCCAGTTCGTCACCTTCCATCCGGTTCCATCATAACGCGCCGGGCCGGGCCGCCTATCGCGGCGACGGCGGCGGATTGGCCGCGGGCGACTTCGCCGAAGAACTTCGCCGGGCGCGGTCCTTGATGAGTTGGGCGAGCACCTCCTTGGCGGCCACAAGCTGCGGATCAGCGCCGTTGCCATGACGGATTTCGCGTCGAATGAGATAGTCGGGCTGAGTCGGCTTGCCTTCCAGATGAAAGCGATGACCGGGCAGCATGAGCAGGGCGTCATCGCCGATCTTTTCGATTCCGCCGACGGAGGTGACGTGGCCCGGGGTCGGCTCCCCGACGAGCACGGCGCGATGAGCCTTGCGCGCGGCGTCGATGACGAGCTCCTTGGCGCTGCGCGTTCCGTCGGCCACGAGCACCACGACCGGCTTGTGCCATTGCGGCGATGGGGGCGAACCGGCGGGCGGATCGTCGGGACCGACCAAAAAGTGCATCGCGCGGTCCATCGTGCCGCCCAGTCCGTCCCGCCAGTCGAGCAGCAGACCGTCGACGTCGTCTTGCATGTTGACCAGGGTGTCGAACTCGGACCCGGAACCCAGCAGCGTCCATCCGTGGAGGTACGCGAGGCGAAGACTCTCGTGCTCCATGACGCGGACACTTGCCTGGATCGCGTCCTGCATGACTTGATATAGCAATTCGCGCCTGGGGATCACTTCGAGGTTGACGAATAGATCGGGGCGTCGTCGAAGTCGAATCTGTGTCGGTCGTCCGGCCGTGCCGTGGAACGCGGTGATCGGCGCGTAGGGGGATCCGTCCACCGAAATCAGTTCATCGCCGACGCGGATTTCGCCGCCGTCCGCCAGGGAGCCTTCGAGAATCCCGCGTACGAACCAACGACCGTCAATCTTCTGCGGGTAGATTCCGATGTGCTCAATCTCGTCTTCCTTGCCGCTTCCGAAGAGGCCGCGCATGTGCCAAAAGGCCCAATCTTCGTCGGTGTGGTAAGTGAAGTGCGACACGCCTGTGTCATGCAGAAGACGGTTGACCGCGGCGGCGAAGGATTCGTGGCTGCGACACGACTCAATGGCTTCGCGATGCTGAGCTACGAGCGTCGACCAGCGCGACGGGCCGACGAGGTTCGGTGCATTCGACGAAGCTGCGACGTTGAGGATTTCCACAAACCGCGCTCGGGCGCCGACGTCGTGAAACGCCTGCCGCTCCAGGGGGCGTCCACCTTGGGCAACCTGTGCCCAGGCGACGGATGCCGATCCGCTCGTGGTGGCGAGTAAGGCCGCGGCGAACGTCGAACGGCGGAGCACTCGCGCCAAGCTGCGTGCGGCGTAGGAGGGGAATGCAGAAGCGTGTGTCCAACGAGAATGTTGGGTCATCGAAGGACAATGACGAACGAGGGTGCGGTGCATGGTCAGCAATTCCTATCGGCCCGCGCCCGTTGCCCGTCGCGCGGAGCTCGGCAACTATTGCGCGGTCGATTTTGGATCGACGTAGAAACCGTTGGCGCCGTTTCAACAGATACAGGCGCGCGGCGCCCCACGAGAACTTGTAGGCCGTTCAGGTCTGGTAGGCAAAGAACGCGACGTTGCGGGGAAGTTTGGTTGAGCTGCGGAGTTGGACCGAAAAAAGATTGAATTTTCCTCTTGCCAAAGGTGGCATGAAGTGGTAGATTTTGCCTATCAATCCCACGAAGTGGGTTGATGGACCGGAGCTGCATGAAGTTTTTCACAGGGCAATATGAGCGTGCAATCGATGCCAAGAACCGCATCCAGCTTCCATCGCAGTTGCGGACGACCATCGACTCCAAGCGCGACGGTCCCGGGCTGTACGTCACGCTTGGGGAGCACCGTGGGACGTTATCGATCTTTACGGAACGGGGCTTTGAGGAATTGGCGGCGCGGGTGGAGACCGAGTTTGAGTCGGGCGAAGACGCGTTGCGTTTCGAGCGGCAGTTTTATGGGTTGGCTTCATACGTCGAGGTGGACAAGCAGGGACGCTTCGTGTTGCCCGACCGATTGGTGAAGAAGGCAGGCCTCAAGGAGGAGGTCTGCCTGGTCGGGCAAAAGACGCGCATCGACGTTTGGAATCGGGAGGACTTTGAGCGGTCGTTGGCGATTGACTGGGTGGGCGAGGAGTGGCCGAAGTGGCACGGGTACCTCCGCCGCCGGCCGGAAAAGCAGTCGTAACAGGGTCAGCTCGCAGCGAGTGGACGACGAGGCGAGAAGGCGTGGTTGTTGTTCGATTCCCGTGAGCCGACGGAGCGGGGTCAGCAGGGTCTTTCCGTCTGTCGCTTGTGTGGTGATCTGAACGGAGGGCGGCACTGGCGGGAAAGCCGCCCGTGGCACCCATTGAAGCGGTCAGGCGAGGATGGAAAGGATCTCGAGGCGTAAGGTCAAGCGAAGGGATTCGCTGACTTGTTGCGGGCGGACCGGTGGAGGGAGGTTGTCGGGCAATGGAAGGCAGCCGGAAGGGTCTGGTAGGGCGTATCCATCGGCAGTTTCGGCGTGCTGGAATCCGTCGGGGTCAGGGTTGTACGGCGCTGAAGATTGATGCGTCGGACCTGGCGGAGTTGAAGGCTCGCCTCGACCGCCTGCGGGCGGAAGGGGATGGATTCGCGCAGGTCGGACTTTCCTCCGACGTCGCGTCGCGTATGCTCCGGCGAGAGCGCGTCCGCGTTGGGGGTGTGTGCGTCCCCACGGACGGGTGACGGCCCCCCTGTTTTGTCAGCGTCGTGGACGTGATGGATGAGTTGGACGCATTGCGCGGATTGAAGCCCGCGGCGCCGGAAGGTCACACGCCGGTGATGCCCCGCGAGGTTTGCGAGGCCCTGTCGCTGCGCGCCGGCGAAACGGTGATCGACGCCACGGTGGGTCTGGGGGGGCACTCCCGATTGTTTGCCGAGGCGATCGGGGCGTCGGGTCGATTGATCGCTTTCGACCTGGATGCCGACAACCTTCGCATCGCGCGGCAGCGACTCGCCGACTCTCCGTGCCGCGTGGACCTTGTGCAATCCAATTTTTCAGACTTGCGCGATGCGCTGGGCGGTCTCGGAGTGGAACGCGTCGACGCTCTTTTTGCCGACCTCGGGGTCAGCTCGACCCAACTTGATGCGCGCGAACGCGGTTTTTCTTTTCTGTATGAAGGTCCGTTGGACATGCGCATGGACCCGCACATGCCCTCGACCGCCTCTGATCTGGTGAACCGCCTTGGTGAGAAGGAGCTGGGCGATCTTTTGTTCCACAACGCGCAGGAGATCGCGGGGCGAAGGATTGCCAAGCGGATCTGCCAGGAGCGCCGCGAGGGGCGGATCACGACGACGCAGCGACTGGCGCGCATCGTGGCCGACGCGGTCGGAGTGGGCGACCCGCTTTCTCGTCGGTCCAAGACGCATCCGGCGACGCGAACGTTCCTGGCGTTGCGCATCGCAGTCAATGACGAAATGAAGAACCTCGATGCGCTGTTGGCTTCGATCCCTTGGGTCTTGTCGCCGGGCGGGCGCGTGGGGATGCTTTCGTTCCACAGTGAAGAGGACAAACGGGTGAAGGCGGACTTCCGCGCGCGGCAGGTGGAAAAGGTTTATCAGATTCTGACAAAGAAGCCGATGGTAGCGAGCGAGCAGGAGCGGGAATCCAATCCGCGGTCACGAAGCGCGAAGTTCCGCGCTGCGGTGCGACTGGCGACAGAAACGAGCGGGTGAACACCGGGTGTTGGCGCCGGTTGGGACTCGACGAATGGAACCACACGGAGGTGCGGGCGGCATGGCGAAGGAGACGAAAGTCGGCCTGGTGGCCGGGTTGGCGTTCATTATTTGCTTCGCAGTGATTCTCGCCAACCGTGGACGCGTCGATCCGCTCCCGTCGGGCAGTCCGCTGGCTCCGCCGAACCGGAACGGCGGCGCACTGCGAAGCGGTGCGCCTTCGACACCGCGGACGGCGCAGGGGTCGCCCAAGCCGGCGCCTGGTTTGCCAACGGGAATGGCCGATGGGGCGCGACGGGGCGATGTCGGACCCATCGTTCCATCCCATGGCGGCGAATTGGTGTTCGGGCCATCCTCGGACGGGAAGCTCGTCGATCCTTCGCGTAATAATTCGGGATCGCTGACGTTGGCGGACATGACCGAACGGATCCTGGGCACCCGTCCGGGAACGTCTTCCTTCGACGTGCCGGGCGGCGCCCCTCCAACGGCGACAAGTTTGCACTCGACGGGACCCGCCAACGCACCAAGCTCGGCAGGCGGGCCATATGTCGCTGAATCCGGATCGATCGATCCGACGAGTGCAGCCCAGTTGCCGGCGAACCCGGCCGGCGGATCGGCTCCGAACTCCTCGGTTGCGCCGGCAACGGCGACGGAGGCTCGGAGCTACACCGTCGCCGCCGGCGACACGCTTTGGAAGATTGCCGCGACCCAGATGGGAAGCCGATCGAAGAAATCGGTGGATCAGCTCCTGACCGCCAACCGTGGAGTTCTGGACAAGCCGGAGTCGTTGAAAGCGGGAATGGTTCTTTCCATCCCGTTGGGAGAGACAAGCCTGCCGGCCCGCGCGGCGTTGAAGGCGGCGTCAGGGACGGCCGCGGAGCCGGTTGCGGCGTCGAAGAAGGCGGGGCATGGCGCCGGGGGATACCGTTGGTATCAGGTGAAGCCGAACGATCGTTACGCGAGCATCGCGCGGAGTGAGTTGGGCGACGCGGGGCGCTGGCGCGAACTGTTTGAATTGAACAAGGACCGCTTCCCCGACCCACATCAGATCCGGGAAGGGGTTCGGATTCGAGTTCCCGGAGCGGGCGGGAAATCGGCGGAAGTACAACGGTGATCGGGTTGAGGGCGTGCATGGTGCTCGGCGCGCTGGCGGCGATCGGGCTGATGGTCGTCCACCTCCGCGTGGAGCAGGCACGGTGCGCGGCACGGATCATGGCCATTGAGGGTGAGTGGTTGTCGGCGCGGCGCGAGCTTTGGGCGCTGCAAGCCCGCCATGCTCGGCTTCGCGCACCGGAACGAATTTTCGGTCACGCCACACAGCTTGGGGCGGGCCTGGCGCCGCCAGGCCAACCTGACTCGACGAACTCCCAAGAGCACCTGGCCCTGAAGAAACGAAGCGAGTAGCCGACGATGGTTGGCGGCGAGGTCTGGGGTTCGAACTTCCGCCCGAAAACCGGCGTGGCTCTGTTGGTCGCGGTGATGGCCGCGCTGCTGGGCATCGCCGGGCAGCTCATTCACGTCCAGAAGATTGATGGTCCCCGGCTGATTGCCCATGCGGAGCGCCAGCGGGCGTCCGAGACGGTGCTCCCGGCGCGGCGGGGCATGATTCTTGACGCGCGGGGTCGGGTCGCGGCGTCCAGCGAGTCGTCGCCCGACGTATTTGTCGATCCGGGGAAGATCGACGACCTCGAAGCGTTGACGCAGCAGCTTGCTCCACGCCTGAACACCTCGCCGCAACGGCTGGCCGCGCGCATCAGCGGCCGCGCGGACTCGCGCTACGTGGTGGTGGCGACGGAAGTCGACGAGGTGACAGCGGACGCCATTGGCACGCTGAAGCTTCGCGGCGTCGGGTTGTCGGAGCGGACGACCAGGGCGTATCCGCTCGGCGTGTCGCTGGGGCACCTGGTGGGCTACGTCGGGCGCGACGGCGTGGGCCTGGAAGGGATCGAACTGGGATTCAACGCCCATCTGCGGGGCAAAGACGGGATGCGGGGGTTGGTGAGGGACGCGCGGCGGCGGGCGCTTCGTCCTGCCGAATCGGGATTCGTTCCGCCGACCGACGGCGGTCACGTGGTGTTGACCATCGATGCCGAGTTGCAGCGGATCCTGGAGCGGGCGTTGGCGGAGCACGCTGGTCCCGTCCGAGCGGAGAGCGCCGTGGGGATCGTCATGTCGCCTCGGAGCGGGGACGTGCTGGCAATGGCCTGCTGGCCGCCCTTCGACCCGTCGGAAGCGTCGACCACGCCGGCGCAGCGGCGGCGAAACCGGGCGATCACCGACCCGGTGGAGCCGGGCAGCACGTTCAAACCGGTCATTGCGTGCGGGGCGCTGCAGGGGAAGTTCGTTTCGCCGACGGAGTCGATCTTCTGCCACAACGGGTCGCACCGATTCGGATCGCGGGAGATCACGGACACGAAGCCGCACGGAAGCCTGGACTTGAAGGGCATCATCGCCAAGAGCAGCAACATCGGCATGGGGCTGATCGCGGCGAGGATGGGGAACCCGGCGTTGTACGACATCGTGACGCGATTCGGCTTCGGATCGGCGACCGGGATTGAGCTTCCGGGGGAGAGCGGGGGGGTGGTGCGCCCGTTGCGCAAGTGGGGAAGTATGTCCACGCAGTCGGTGGCGATGGGGTACGAAATCAACGTGACGCCGCTGCAACTGGCGACGGCGTTTTGCACCATGGTCAACGACGGGGTGATGCTTCGGCCGCGGATCGTCAAGCAGCTTCTGTCGGCGGACGGGAGCGTGGTGGAAGACTCGCTTGCGCCGCAGACGGAGCGGCGGGTCATACCGGCGGACGTGGCCCGGTACATGCGCGACGAGTTGTTGACCGCGGTGGTGGAGGAGGGCGGGGGGGCGAAGGCGAGGTCCGAGCGATATCGCGTGCTGGGCAAGACGGGTACCGCGAAGCTGCTGGCGAAGAACCACCGAACGTACGAGGACGGCGCCTATCTTTCGACGTTCGTCGGCTCTGCGCCGGTGAGTCATCCGGAACTTGTGGTGCTGGTGATGATTCGCCGGCCTGATCCGAAGATCGCGTACTACGGCGGGCAGGTGGCCGCCCCGGCGGTACGCGACGTGTTCGACGATGCCTTGTCGTATCTCGGCGTGCCGCCGGATCAAACCGGGGAGCGGGTCGCCGAGGCGAAGCCGTAGCCGAGCGGGTGGTTCCTTTCTAGAATGTCGCCGCAAGGATGGAGACGACCGGATCAGGACGACCATCTCGAATGCGGCGGACGCGACGTCTGCGCGAGTTGTTGCAATGCGCGGGCGTCGTCCCCCTGTCTTGCGCCACGCCGCCGGAACTGATCATCGACGACCTGGTGGACGACTCGCGGGCGGTCACGCGGGGTAGCTGCTTTGTCGCCGTCCGCGGCACCGGGGCGGACGGTCATGGCTTCGTGCGGCAGGCGGTCGAGCACGGGGCCGCGGCGGTGGTCGTCGAGAGCGATATCGACGCGGAGGCGCTCGGTGCGGCGTTCGTGGTCCGGGTGGGCGACAGTCGGGCAGCGCTGGCGCGGTTGGCGGCGACGTGGTTTGGGATCAACGAGACCGACGAAAGGCCCTTGCGGCTGATTGGGGTGACGGGAACCAACGGCAAAACGACCATCACGTGGATGATCCGTTCGATTCTCCAGGCGGCGGGGGTTCCGACGGCGTTGTTGGGGACGATTGAATACGACCTCGTCGGCGCGCGGCGGGGCGCGCCGCTGACCACCCCGGGTTCGCTGGAACTGTGCCGGATGCTTTCGGAGGCGCGGCATGGCGGGGCGGAGTACGCGGCCTTGGAGGTCTCGTCGCACGCCCTGGATCAGCGTCGCTGCGACGGATTGACGTTCGCCGCGGGGGTGTTTACCAACCTGACCGGTGATCATCTCGACTATCATGGTTCGATGGATGCTTATTTTTCGGCGAAACGTCGATTGTTTGAGGGTTTGGGGGGCCACGCGGCCGCCATCGTGAACGCCGACGACGCGTACGGAGATCGGGCTGCGGAGCGGCTGGAAGCGACGGTGACGCGCTATGGCATCGACTCGCGGGATGCCGACGTGCGAGCCAAAGCGGTGGCCGTCGATCGGACGGGCACGCGGTTCGTCTTGCAGGCTCGGACGTTTGAGTCGCCGGTGTCGATGGCGCTGGTGGGGCGGCACAACGTGCTCAACGCGCTGGCGGCGGCGGCGACGACCGAGGCGCTGGGGATTCGGGCGGGCGCGATCCGCGCCGGCTTGGAGCGGATGGACGGCGTGCCCGGTCGCTTGCAGCGGGTGGAGTCCGCGTGGTGTCGATTCTCGGTGCTGGTGGACTACGCGCACACGGACGACGCCTTGCGAAACGTTTTGCGGGCGGTGAGGCCGCTGACCTCGGGTCGGGTGATCTGCGTGTTCGGTTGCGGGGGCGATCGGGATCGAACCAAGCGCCCGCGGATGGCCCGGGTGGTCGGGGAGATGGCGGACGCGGCGTTCGTGACCAGCGACAATCCGCGGACCGAGGAACCGATGCGGATTATCCAGGAGATCCTGGCCGGTTTCGATTCGTCGTCGGGGTGTCGGGTGGAGGTGGAGGCGGACCGGCGTGCGGCGATTCGGGAGGCGATTCATTCGGCCCGACCGGGCGATACGGTGCTGATCGCGGGGAAGGGGCACGAGACGTACCAGCTCGTCGGCGGGAAGGTGCTTGAGTTTGACGACGCGGAGGTAGCCCGCGAAGCGCTCGCGGACATGGAGGTGACGCGCATGGTGGAGGGAGCCGCATGATTCCGATGACGCTGAGCAGGATTGCCGACGCGGTCGGAGGCAAGATCATTGCCCGCGACTGGTCGCTGGCGAAACAGACGAAAGTTTTGCGGGTGAGCACGGATTCGCGCGACGTTCGCCGCGGGGATGTTTTCGTGGCCATTCGCGGTCCGTGTTTCGACGGACACTCGTTCCTGGACGAGGCGGTCGCCAAGGGGGCGGTGGCGTGTCTTGTGGAAGAAGGCGGAGCGGCGGATGTCAACGGGCCGGTGGTCCTGATTGACGATTCAATCGCCGCGCTGGGACGTCTGGCGACTTACTACCGCCGGGACGTGCTGCCGGTCAGTGTGACGGTTGTCGGCGTCACCGGCAGCAACGGCAAGACCACGACCAAGACGATGATCGACCATGTACTCGGGGTGGCGCTGAATGGGAAGGCGTCGCCGAAGAGCTTCAACAATCACATCGGAGTGCCGCTGACGATCCTGTCGGCCGACGCGAACGACGAGTATCTGGTCGTAGAGATTGGCACGAACAATCCCGGTGAAATCGCCGCCCTGGCGACGATGGCCTCGCCGAACGTCGGGGTGATTACGTCGGTGGGGGAGGCCCATCTGGAAGGCCTGGGAGACTTGCGCTCGGTGGCCGCGGAGAAGGCGTCCTTGTTGGCTCAGATTCGTCCGATGGGGCTGGCGGTGGTGAACATCGACCGCCCCGAGATTCGACCGTACGTCGCGCAGCTCCCGCAAGTGCGGCTGGTCACGGTCGGGACCACGAGGGCGGCGAGGTTGCACGTGGATAAGGCCTGTTCGTCGCTGACGTCGACGACGTTCGAGCTGGAGGGGCGCTACACGGTCGAATTGCCCATGCCGGGAGCGCACCATGCGACGAACGCGGCGGCCACGTTCGCCGTCGCCCGTTGGTTCGGCGTGGCCACCGAGGAGATCATCGCCCGGCTGCGGACCTTCGTGCCGCCCGAGGGGCGGACGCGGCGTCTGGACGCCGCGGGCGTGACCATCATTGACGACGCCTACAACGCGAATCCGTCGAGCGTGCTGGCAGCGGTGGAAGCGCTTCGGTCGGCCAAGGCGGAGCGGCGCATCTTCGTGCTGGGTGACATGTTGGAGTTGGGGAAGGAACGGGCGGCGGCGCACGAGCGGACGGTGGCGGCGATCCTGTCGTCGGGGATCGAGGTGCTGGTGGCGGTCGGTCCGAACACCTGTGCCGCGGTCAAGGTCGCCGCGTCAGCGTCGGCGGGGGTTGAGCTGTATGCCTGCGACGAGGCCGGTGACACCATCGAAACGCTGGAGCGGTTGATGCAGCCGGGCGACGCGATCTGGATCAAGGCGTCGCGGGCAATGCAATTGGATACGGTGGTCCGGGCGTTGGCGCAACGCGCGATGCCGACGGCGGCGGTGGCCTGAATGGAAGCGCGTGGTTGGGGGGCTGTCCGCGCAGCGTGTTGTTGTGACGTCGCCGAACGCGACCGACGGATCGCGGTCCGCCGGCGGCTGGGCACGGTCGCGAATCTCCCCTTCGCTCAGAATGGCGGCGGTGGATCGCCTCCTGGGCAAGGCAACGCACGCCTTCGACGGACCTGACGACACGTGCTCTATCACCTCCTGCAGCGGCTCTTCGGCGAACGGCACTATGCCTATGAGAACGTCCTGTTCCGCGGCGCCTGCGCGGCGCTTCTTTCTTTTGCGATCGTGCTGGCGCTGGGACCGTGGATGATCCGGCAGCTCATCAAGTGGAAGCTTGGTGACAAGCCGGAGTTCGACCACGCCTCGCTCAACGAACTGACCCGCGACAAGAGCAATGTGCCGACGATGGGGGGCATTCTGATCCTCTCGGCGATCGGAGCCTCGGTGCTTCTTCTCGCGGACCTCACCAACTTTTACGTTCGCATGGGCCTCATTTGTCTGGTCTGGCTGGGGATTGTCGGGGCGATTGATGACGGATTGAAGCTGACCGCGAAACGGCGGGCGATTACCCGCGATGGGCTGCGGATGGGGGAAAAACTGTTGTTCCAGTTCGGGCTGGGCGTGATCCTGGGGTACTTCGTTTACCACCACGGCGGTCAGAACTTCGCGGTGCTCAGTCCGCTGGTCGATGGCGGGACGGTGCCGGCCTACAACGTCCTGTCCGTTCCGTTCTACAAGACCGGCGTGGAACTTTCCGCCCTGGGATTCATGTTCGTCACCGTGCTGGTGATGACCGGCTCGTCGAACGCGGTGAACCTGACGGACGGCATGGACGGGCTGGCGTCGGGGTGCGTGGCCCTTTGCACGCTGGTGTTTGCCATCCTCACGTACGTCGTGGGGACCGAGGATTTGGCCGGAAAGCTGCTGCTTCTGCACATTCCCAAGAGCGATGAGCTGGTGGTGCTGTGCTGCGCGATGCTCGGGGCCTGTCTGGGGTTTCTTTGGTACAACTGTCATCCGGCGAAGGTGTTCATGGGTGACACGGGGTCGCTTCCGTTGGGCGGACTGATCGGATACGTGGCCGTCGTGACCCGGCAGGAATTGATGCTGCTGATTGCGGGCGGCGTCTTCGTGCTGGAGGCGGTGTCGGTCATCATGCAGATCGGGTACTTCAAATGGAGCGGCGGGAAACGCATCTTCCGCTGCGCGCCGATCCATCACCACTTTCACCTCGGAGGGTGGAGCGAGCCGCAGACGGTCGTGCGGTTTTGGCTGCTGGCGGCGGTCTTTTCCTTCGCCGCCCTGGCGACGATCAAGCTGCGGTAGGCGGCGACCGCATCGGTATGCAACGAGGCCTCGCGCCGGCACTCCGACGACCGGGATGGATCGGATTCATGCCGGACCGCGGCGGCGGACGAAACTGTTGGAGACATGGCTGAGGCTCGAGCGAGAATGGCGCAGGTTGAACATCGTAGAGTCGATCCCAGCGCCCTGGTCGTGGTCTGGGCCAGCCTGGTGTCGATCGGACTGGTCATGGTGGCCTCCGCCTCGGTGTCTTTGGATCGACCGGTGCTGTCGGAAAACGTCTGGACGACGCCGTTGGGGCGACAGGTGATCTTTGCGGCGATCGGTTTTGGATTGATGGCCCTGACCGCCAAGGTGTCGGTGAAGGCGCTTTCCTCCGCCGGGATCCGCAAGGCGGCCTGCTGGACGCTCTATGGAGTCAGTGTTGCTTTGCTGGTGGCGGCCTTGATTCCCGGACTGGCGGATCCACACCGCGGATCACACCGCTGGCTTCGCGTCGGTGGGCTTGGGCTGGACATCGGGCTGCAACCATCGGAGCTGGCCAAACTTGCGCTGGTCGGCACGCTGGCGTGGTTTTTCGGTGAACGTCCCCATCATGCGCGCACGTTCTGGCGGGGGTTTGTTCCCGCCGCATTGTCGGCCGGCGTGGTCGTCGGCCTGGTGGGAAAAGAGAACCTGGGGACGGCCGCGTTGTTGGCATGTGTGACGGGGGCC
>JBBTCJ010000036.1:0-94027 GCA_038043285.1 Planctomycetota bacterium
TTCCCCAACATGGAAAAATTACCAAACGAAGCCAATTTTCCCGCCTGGCCGCCCCCAAAACACGCATCCATCGCCACAACGATGCCATCCGGTACCCCTTCTGTCCCAGGGATCGCCCGGACTGAACCCGTGGCGCCCGCGCGCTCCAGGCTGTCGCCGCACGAAGGGTGGGGCACCGGGCGAGCGCCTCACGCCCCGTCGACACTTCGCGTAGACTCTAGGTTGCGGCGCCGCTTCGGAGACGTTGATCGCTTCAACATGCGGCGACTGGAATCAGCGATGCTGCGGCAGGGTGTCGGCCACGTCCCGCCTGCGCCGCTGGAACATCGCGCGACGAGACCGCGGGTTTTTTCAATGAGGCCATGCCGGCAAATGCCGCAACGGTTTGACATCATCGTGGTGGGCGGTGGTCACGCGGGAGCCGAGGCCGCCTGGGCGGCGGCATCCATGGGAGCTTCGGTCGCGTTGATCACCATGAAGGCCGAGGCCATCGGACGGATGTCGTGCAATCCGGCCATCGGCGGCCTGGGCAAGGGACAGATGGTCCGGGAGATCGACGCCCTGGGCGGCTTGATGGGGCTGGCGACCGATCGGGCGGGGATTCAATTTCGGATGCTCAACCAGCGCAAAGGGCCGGCCGTCTGGGCCCCCCGGGTGCAGGCCGATCGCGACGGATATCCGACCGCCCTGCAAGAGCTACTTTCCCGGGCGCGGACGCTGCAAATCATCGAAGGATCGGTGGAGACGATCGAGACCAACGAATTGTCGATGGGCGATTGTCGATTGACGATTGAAGAAATAATCCCCATTCAACGAGGCGAGCGGGAGCAAGCCGATCAAACCCATTCCCCATCGCCCATCGCTGATCGACGATTGGACGAAGACCCTCGGCGAGATCGACCGACACGCGACCTACCGGCGCGACGAGTCACGGGTGTGAGGCTGGCCGACGGGCGGCGGATCGCGGCGGAGGCGGTCATCCTGACGACCGGCACCTTCCTTCGCGGTCTGATGCACTGCGGCGAGCAGAGGACGGCCGGAGGGCGGATCGGGGAGGCCGCCGCGGTCGGCGTCAGTGCCGCGCTTGCAGCGCTGGGCTTCGAGCTGGGTCGCCTCAAGACCGGTACTCCGCCGCGCATTCATCGAGACACGATTGACTACGCACGCTGTGAACCGCAACCCGGCGACAACCATCCCGTTCCCTTTTCGGCGCTGACCGAGGCCATCACCCAGCGGCAAGTTCAATGCTGGATCACCTGGACCAATGGAACCATCCACGACTGCATTCGCGCCAATCTGCACCGGGCGCCGATGTATTCCGGACAGATTCAAGCGCCTGGTCCGCGATACTGTCCGAGCATCGAGGACAAAGTCGTGCGCTTCGCGGACAAGAACCGGCATCAGGTGTTCCTCGAACCGGAGGGGTACGAAAACGAGCGCCTGTACTGCAACGGCATCAGCACCTCGCTGCCTCCCGACGTGCAGGACGCGATGGTTCACGGGATCGCCGGGTTGGAGAAGGCGCGAATCCTCCAGTACGGATATGCCGTGGAATACGACTGGGTTCCCACGCATCAGACCAGGCGTTCGCTGGAGACGAAGCTCGTTGCCGGACTGTTCCTCGCGGGACAGATCAACGGGACCAGCGGATACGAGGAGGCCGCCGCGCAAGGGTTGATGGCCGGGATCAACGCCGTGCGTTCCCTTCGCCGCCAACCACCCGTCGTACTCCGCCGCGACCAGGCGTACATCGGCGTGATGATCGACGACCTCGTCACCCGCCCGCCGACGGAACCGTACCGGATGTTCACCTCCCGCGCGGAGTACCGCCTCCGCCTTCGCGCCGACAACGCCGATCAACGCTTGACGCCGCTGGGACGTGAGCTGGGCACGGTGTGCGACCGGCGTTGGACGACCCATGAGGTCCGCGGGGAGGCGCTGCGGGCGATCGCGGCGCTGTCGCGACGCACGACGGTCGGCGAAACGCCGCTGCACCTCTGGATGCGCCGCCCCGACGCCAACATTCAGGAACTTGCCGCGGCCCTTGCCCGGGTCGGCGATCGTACGTTTGACTCCGAGGCGCTGGCCCAGGCACTGATCGAGGCGAAATACGGCGGCTACGTCGGACGACAGGATCGACAGATCGAGCGCTTCCAGCGCCTGGAATCAATGGCGATCCCGACCGGCACGGATTACGGCGGAATGCCCCAGCTTCGCTTTGAAGCCCGTGTGAACCTCACCCGCATCGCGCCGGCCACGCTCGGACAGGCGGCGCGGATCAGCGGCGTCAACCCGGCGGACGTCACGGTGCTGTGGATATATCTCTCCGGCCGCCGTCCCCTGCCGGCCGCCAAATCGCCGCAGACCGCTCGAGCAACTGTGGCGACTAAAAGCGCGCGCCAAAACCCCTCTCCCCCACTTGGGGAGCGCGTAGGGTGAGGGGGTTTCGGATGCACTCCACTCTAAGGACAGTTCGCCATCCCGAACGGATACGCCTTGAACTTCACCGCGTCCACCGTGTTGGCGATGTCCAGGACGTTGACGTTGGCCATCGGGTCCGGCACGCCGGGCGGCGAGCCTTGACCCTGTACCTGAGCACGCGGTTTGATCACCGTCCCCGTCGCCAGGTCTTTCACCTTGTTCACCATCGTGGTGACGTCGGTTACGTTGACGTCGGCGGCCGCGTTCGTCCCGCTGCCGTCGACGTTGCCCCAGCGAGCAGTCTGGATCGACAATTCGAGCGACGCGGCCGCGCAGGTCGCCTCCACGCCCGCGCAGCTCGAGGCCAAGGCGGCCACGTCGTAGACCGAGCTTGGGACAATCTCCGCGCCGGTGACGTGCAGCGACCGCCCGTTGAGCAACCCCGCCCAGTCACGGTAGTCGGGAGTGCAAGACAGCACCGCGCACAGGACATCCGTGCCGCGAACCATCGAGTCCGGGCAGACGCCGGTTCCAATCACCTGTACGTAACGATACTGGCCCTCAGACGACGCGAAGCTCGGCGTCCCCGGCGGAACCGGAGCCGACGGATGGTGCAGCGAGGTCAGCTTCACGCGAAGCGCCGTCTCGAGGCCCGCTTCGAACGTGTCGAGCGTGAAGGAAATGTATCGCTGCTTCGTGCCCGTGGCGTTGGGGATCGGATCGTTAGGATCCGCTACTTCTGGCAGGGGTTGCTGAGACCCGCAACTGCATATCCCACATTTGCACATGCACTCGCCCATCGGATCGCCCGGCGGCCGGCAGCTCGTTCCGCCGCAGTTCAGGTCGTCCAGGCCGTCGCACTCCTCGCCAGGATCGACGAAGTTGTTCCCGCAGACCTTAGGCGGGCAAGTGCAATCACCCCGGCATCGGGCCGGGCACGAAGACGAATCAGCCCCGTCGCATTCCTCGGCCGGCTCCTTGAAGTTGTTGCCGCAGACAGCCCCGCAGGTGCAACCGGGTTGACACAGCCCCGGACAGGCGTAGGCGTCCACCCCATCGCACTCCTCTGCGCCCTCGCGGGTTCCATTGGGGCACACCGCAATCGAGCACTTGCACGCATCGGGGTCGCCCGCCGGATTGCAGCCGCCCGGACAAAGGGCGTCGTCAACGCCGTCGCACTCCTCCCCGTTGGACGCCTGGGCGGCATTGTCGCCGCAGAGCGGCGGACCGCAGGTGATGCCGAGGATTCCCGTACCGGTCAGGCCGTTCCAGGTTCCGACGCGGATGGTAACGCATTGCCCGGTTCGAACCGGAACGCGGGACAGGTGCGACGGCCCGCCCACGTTGGGACCAGGACACCCGTCGTCATTCCCGGCAATCCAAGTGCTTGCCTCCGTTTGCGGATCCAGTGGGCAGGGACAGGTACTTGATCCGTAAGAATACAAGGCCAAGACGGTATCCAGACCACCCGGCCCCCAACTGCCCGTGCCGCACAGCGACACCTCGAGTTCGCACTCCGTCACCGAGGTGAACTGGTACCAGACGTCACGGGCGATCCGCGTGCCATCGCCGTCGTCGTCGGTCTTCACCGTCGGCAGCCCGTCGGTCGTCGTGCACAGGTTGCTGAAGGGTCTCAACCCCACACCTGCGCGGGTTGCATCGCCGCAAGCGTCGTTGGGCGGCGTGAGGACAAGCGGGCAGAAGAAACTAACGTCGCACACATAAGGAAAGCCGCCGGGCTGACGGTGACATACATACCATTCCCGGCCGGCGGCCTGGGCGCTCGCCAGCGTCTCCATGTGACAATCGCTGGAACATCCGCACGAGGGATGCACCGGCTCCGGAGGCGTCTCGATCGCGCCATTCAGGCACCAGGCGTAATCGACCGGAGCAACTGAGTGATACGCGGATTCACCACCCGCGGCGGAGTAGCGGTTGCCGGCGGAAGCATTCGCGCCGAGCAAGTGCCACATCCAGGTGCACTCCGAGCCCGAGTGGGCCTGGTTCGACACTTCGAGCCAATACAGCTCCCCCGGAACCAGCCCGGTGATCGGCGTGGTCAAGGTAAGTTGGAACCCGTACGTGTCGATGGGCGAATCGAGGAGTTGCGAGGCCGCACCAACCTCCACGCCGCGAACCGCCGTCGCGGTCGACGATCCAACGACATTGTACGCATCGGGAAGCCCGCACATGGAGTACCGAAGGATCCTCACGCGAAACGAGTCGCCCGTAACCGACGCCGAGCAGTCCGTCTGCGACGACGAGGCATACGACCCCCAGACGCAAACCTGCGAGACCTGGGTCAATCCCGCCCCGGCGATGAAGTCGTCGGCGGCAAGCACGCCCTGCAAGTGATCCGAGGCAGACCGACCCCACCATCTGTTGTCGAAGGCCTGACAGGTGTTGACGCCGATCAGTTCGCACGTCGGGCAGGGGTTGGGTTGTACGCGCCACGGGTCGGAGACACATCCGCCGCCTGGACCGGGCGTTGCACAGTCCGTAGCCGTCTGGCAGGAATAGCGGGCGTCATCGAGGCAGTATCCACCCTGGCACCTGATTCCGCCGAGGTATCGCCCGCCCATGCCGTCGCACTCCACCTTGTCGATGGGATCGCCGCCGACCTCGTCCGCGCAAGCGCCTGGACCCGTGCAGCACGAACCGGTTCCGCACACGCCGGGGTCGCCGTTGCAAAGCGGCGTTGGCGCGAGCTGCTGCGGCGGGGCAAGGAACGTTCCTCCCAGGGCGTCGCACTCCAGTTGATTGAGGCCATCAACGCAGCTTCCGTCCGGCTTGCAGCACGCCGCCGAAGGACATGCCTCCGCGACGAAGTGCATTTGATACGGCCCGCCGGCATCCTGAAGACTGGACAGCGTCGAGTAGGCGTACATACCCGGCCCGAGAAGACCGAAACTCGCCCAGAAGTTGTCGTCGTCGCAGTACGGAGCGCCCCGCCCACTTGAGAGGACCAGGTCAACGTTCGGATCGGGGATGGACGGGATGACCGTCGTGCAATCGCAGCCCTTCCAGAGGTAGGCCCAGTTCGCCTGCTGCGCCGACGACGAACAGCAGAAGTCCAGCCGGACCCGCGTGCAGGAACCGGACAACTCCAATACCTCCCACCATCCCGCGTCACTGGCAGCAGAGGTCACGGGTCCGTAGCAGGCATCCGCGCGGAGGTCGGTGCTCGTGCCATAGGCGTCGTTTCCGGTGATGGTGATGACAAATGGAGAATCGCCGGGAAGGAGAGACGGAACATGGTGGGGAATCACGTCGATGCAGTTGTCCGCGCCGGTCCAGCACTTTCCGTCGGTGCAGTCGTTGTCATACAGGCCGGGATCACCTCCCGGGTCGGCCACGGAGTCATAGCGCTGCGGACAGCAGTTGGGATCGCAGGTCGTTCCAAGCCCCCTGAACGTTCCGCCGCTGCCGCCGCATCCCGCCTCGTCGTCGAGCGAGCAGGCGCCGGTGCTCGAATTGCAGCACGCGCCAAGGCCGCAGACGTCCAACGAAACGCACGCCCCCACCTCGCAGGTTCCCGCGCCGCCGCAAATACCGCCCGGCGGACAGTCGGTGCTTAACACACAGGACCGGTCGCGGTTGCTGCAAACACTCCCGCGAGCCGAACAGCCGGCGTCCGTCGTGCAGACCTTGTTGTCGTCGTTGCTGCACGTCTTCGCGCCGGCGTTACAGACCGCGTTGTCCGCCTGACAGGATCCGCCCGGCCCGGCGTCGCAGTCCGACTGACCGCTGCACGGCGAGCCGTCGCCGCCGCCAAGGCATCGCCCACACGAGGCTCCGGCGTTCGCGCCGAACCGGCAGGTGCTGCAATAGCTGCCTTCGCCCTGAAAGTGTCCGCCTACTCCCTTGCAATCCCAATGCGTTCGATTCGTGCATGATCCAGTGATCGCGTCGCAGCAGCCGCCCAACGGCGCGGTGGCTATCCGACCTTCCAGTTCCCAGGAGAGAATGCCCGGCGCCGGGACCATGAAATTCGCGGCGCTCGGATCGTCGTTGACGAACAAGACGCCCGGGTCGTTCAGGCCTTCTTCCACCTTTCCCGCCGACAGCCAGACGAACTTGGCGTTGGGGCCTAACGGGCGCGTGGTCGTGACGCTGATCCGTCCGAGAGGCGGAATGGTCAGCGGCGGATCGAATCTGATCTCGTTGACCGCGGGCACGAGTGACGGACGAAATGCGGCATCCTCAATGAAGGTTCCGTCCTCAGCCCAGAACTCCAGCAGAACCTCGGTGTACCCGGCTGCGTAGCCGACCAGGCGGACCGCCATCAGAGACAGGTACAGGCCGTCCTCGAAACCGTAATCGTCGCCCAGACGATTGAGGGCGACCCCCGGCCCGTACGGCGGAGCGATCGAAACCGTTGAACGAGAGATTGGCCCGGCGGCCACGGGATGCGTGGGCAGCGCGTTGCCGATCTGCACGATTCCGCTCGTGTATCGCGGACAGGCCCAGTAGCCCTCCCGGTTCAGACACCCTTCCGGAATGAATTCCTCTTGGAATCCGTCACCGGCTGCAAACCATCTGTTGGGCGCAAGGCACCCGCTGAGCTTGGCCTCTATGCAGTCATCCGGCTGGGCGTCCGGTGGGCAGCAGCGTCCACCCGGACAGACCGGCCCGGTTCCCGTGCAGGTCTGCCCGGCAGGACAATCCTCATCCGTCGTACATGCATGAGTGGGGGATCCACTGCACTTCTTTTCCGCGCAGCCGGCCCCCGCGCCGCAGGGTGGAACGCCCGGAACCACGTGTCCGTTCGGATCGCAGGTCTCGTCACCATTGCACACAGACGTGTCATCGCTGTCGCCGTTGTTCGTGCAGTTAGGACGACAGCGATGACACTCGCTGCCGCCGCAGTCCACGTTCGTCGAACAAAGCTTCCCTGGAAGTGGAGCGTCATCGCCGCACAAGCCGGCGGTCTCGGCGCAGTACTGAAAGTAGTCGGGATACACGCAGCAGATTGCAGGAAGACCGGCCACGCACTGCCCGCTGGCGTCGCAAATCTCCCATCCGTTACAGAAGATGCCGTCGTCGCAGCCGCCGCTCTCCCCCGGCGGAACAGGGTAGACCTCGCACACGCCGCTGCCGGCGCCGGCGGCCGGATCCATGTTGCAGCGCTCGAACGTGCACGGATCGGCATCCTCGCACTCGATGTCGAACGTGCACGCCCCCCCTGCGGCCACCGAGTACGTCGGGAGGGTCACCGGGCCGTCGAGTAATCCGGCGCGCCGCAGCCGCGATGGCTCATCGTCCGAGTAGTCCACGGTGATGGGATCAATGGTCGGGAAGCCTGTCGCGGGCATCTTTCCCGCACGGAGCCATAAGGCGTCATGGGAAACGGGATCCGTCGCGCGAGCCCGCTCCGGGATCCTCCTGGACCGAGCGACTGCCGCGGCGTCGCCCACAGTGGAAGCGTCGCCGCGAGGAACGTCCACGGCGGTCGTCGTCAGCACCAGTACGCCGACAACCATGAAGACAGGAAGCAACCAGCATCCGGTGCGACGGGCAACTTGACCGCCGGCATTCCTAAATTTCCCTATTAGGGGCGACTTCATACGGTTGGAGAGCATGGAATGACTCCATGAACGTAGTCCAGACTGACCCAGCGACGGACAAGAGCACTGCCGACCCTCGCCCGTCCCGCTCGGAGGAGATTTCCGAACCCCGGGGTTGTCCGGCGTTCGGCTGGGAAAGATGATACAGCGCGCAGCCCTTGGAATGCAAGAAAATAATGCCGTCGCCGGGTTGTCGACCCCGTACGATTGATTCCAGCGAACGCCGTCCGCCAAAGGGTCAAAAAAGGCCTGTCCTACCCGCAGGCGTAGGGAAATCGTTCGCCGATCATCCCGGAGATTACGCAAAAAACCGCTCCCTTACGGTAGCGGCTCTGATCCAACAACGGCTTTTCCAACACGCTCTTACACAATCGGTGGGCACGGTACGTCATGGAATGGCTCGGACACCTTCAGCACGACGATGGTGATGTCGTCGGATTGCTCCGCAAGCCCGGCGAAGCGGCGGACGTCCCAGAGAATCTGCTGAGCCAACTGTGCCGCGTCGATGGCGCGATGGCGGTGTATGGATTCCAACAACCGCAAACGTCCGAAGATTGCCCCTTCGAAGTTCATCGCCTCGGTGACCCCGTCGGTGACCATGACGATCAGATCGCCGGATTGCAACGCAACGCTGCCACATTCGTAGGGTTCACAGGGTGACAATCCGATGGCCATGCCGCCGGTCGTCAGCTCTTGGATGGTGTCGCCGCGAAGCAGCACGGGAGGATGGTGCCCGGCGTTGCAGTAGCTGAGCGTCGAGCCGTCCAGCGACAGCACTCCGTAGAAGAACGTGGCAAACTCGCTGGCCAGACTGTCCTGGCAGAGATGCCGGTTGACCTGCCGCACGATGCGCGTCAGATTGTCCGAGGTGGGAGCAAACGCCCGGAGCGCCGAGCGGATGGAGGCCATCAGCAGGGCCGCAGGGACGCCCTTGCCCACGACGTCGGCAATGCACACGCCCAGGTCGCCGTCGGGTAGGTGGATGAAGTCGTAAAAATCTCCACTCAACTGCAAGCTGGGGACGTACACGCACCCGAACGAAAGCCCGCGGCGGTTCGGCGGTGCGGCGGGAAGCATTCGACGCTGAATCTGCCCGGCAATCTGCAATTGCCGCGCGACGCGATCCGCCTTGGCCTGATCTTCATAGAGGCGGGTATGGACAATGGCGGACGCCGCCTGCGACCCGATGGATTGCAACAGTGCGGACTCCCCCTCGGAAAAGACATAGCGCCTTCCGGTGTAAACGCGAATCACCCCGATGGTCTGCCCGCGATAGGTCATCGGAACACACAGTCCGCTGACGATGCCCTCGCGCCGGGCGTTCTCCGGATACCGAAGCCGCGGATCGTTCGGGGCGTCGGCGATGTATACCGTATGCCCGGCAAAGGCGGTCGAGTCGATGGGGCTCTTGTCCAACAACACCGGTCCTTTTCGCAGGTACTCATCCGAGAGATTACACACCGCCTTGATCACCAATTCGCCGGTGTCCTCGTTGAGCAACCGGATGGCGCACGCCTTCACCTGCATCACCTCGACCACGCGGTGCACGGTGATGTCCAGCATTTGTTGCAGGTCGATGGTGCCCGAAAGTAGCTGAGAAAGTCCGTGCACCGTTTGCAGGTCGGCCAACTGATCGGCGATGCGGTCCGCCTGGGCGTGGAGCGTGGCGATGATGTCGGCGAGCACGTCGGCGAACCGATGGATCGCTTCGGGTGTCCCTCCGCGCAGGGGGTTGAGGGAGGCGGCGGCCTCACGAAGCTCATCCTCCGCGACGCCGAAGGCCCGGGCGATTCGTGCGACCTTCTCCTCCTGCGGCGGGCGGTGCTTGCGGATGCCGACCACGAGCAAACCCAGAGCCGTTGCATCGGAGACGATGGGCGTGGCGTAGAGCGTGATTCCCTCGTGGCAGCGATGCGGCGTTGGGGGATTGGGGTCGGCGGCGCAGGCCCGCATCGCCGACGCCCATTCCTCGCGTCCCCGTCCCGACGTGCCCAGCAGGCGGGAAAAGGCGCTGCCCCACGTCGGCGTGGTCAGCGGTCCGCCGTCGGGGGTGCACAGGCACACGGTCATGCGCCCCAGTTCCGCGAATCGCTCCTGGACGCGTTGCAACGCCGGCAGACTCACCCGCCGTGTCAGCGGAGTGTCCGTACTGGGCATCCCTTCGACCGCGAGACGCGTGGGGGACTCCGTCACCTCTCCTCTACTCCGGGATGAAAGAGGTCCGTCTGTCGATCGCCGCCACGGTTTCCGCCACCAGTTGAGCGGCGGCCTCCAGATCCGAGAGGCTGATCACCTCCACGGGCGTGTGCATGTAGCGGTTGGGAATGCTCACCAGCGCCGTCGCGACGCCCGAACGGCTGAGCTGCATAACGTTGGCGTCAGTTCCCGTCCCGCCCGGCGCGGCTTCGAGTTGATGCGGGATGCGCTTGCTCTTGGCGGTCTTCACCAGAAGCTCCGCCAGACGCGGGTTGATGTTGGGGCCGATGGAAATGGCCGCTCCGCTTCCGATCTTGATGTCCCCGTTGACGCGCTTGTCGATGTCGGGGTAATCCGTCGCGTGGGTCACATCGACGGCAATGCCCACCAGCGGATCGACCCCGTAGCACGAGGTCTTCGCCCCGCGGAGACCGACTTCTTCCTGAACGGTGCTGACAGCGAACAACGCGCACCTGATTTTTCTGGTGGAACAGAGCCTCAACGCCTCCATGACCACGAACGTCCCGCACTTGTTGTCGAACGCCGGCGACGTCGCAAGGTCGTTGCCCAGGGAGACCATCTCCAGCCGGAAGGTGATGGGATCGCCGATGCTGACGACCTGCTCGACCTCCTTCTTGTTCTTCGCCCCGATATCGATCCACATCTCGCGGAGTTCCGTGCTCTTGCCGCGCTCCTCCAGCTTCATGACGTGGACCGGCCTGCGCCCAATGACCCCATCAATGGGGCCGTTCTTGGAGTGCACGACCACCCGCGACCCCGGCAGAACCGACGGGTCGATGCCCCCGATGGCCGCAAAGAACACGTAGCCGTTGTCGTCAATGTGCTTGACCATCAAGCCGATCTGGTCGCAATGCCCCGCGAGCATCACCCGTGGGCTGCCTTTGGGGTTCAACGCCACGATCACGTTTCCGTGAACGTCCGTCTCCACCGAATCGGCGAAGGGTTTCATCCGTTCCCGAACGATTCGTTGCACCGGCTGCTCAAAACCGGACGGCGACGGCGTCTCTTGCAGGCTCTTGAGAAACTCGAAGGATTCCTTTTTCAAGGCGACGTTCTCCCGAGGGTACTCGACCCGAAAACCGCTCTCCACATCGACGCAGCCGAGCATACTCGCTTCGGCGGAATCCGGCAAAGTCATCGCGCTGCCATACGCGCGGCCTGTGAATGCCGGGGGAGGCAAAAACTTCGAGGCAAGACGGTCGACGCTGGTGTAGCGCCTCACAAGAAGTCGATCGCAAGATCCGTACCGCGACCGTCAGGGGGCGGCCCCAACTTCGTCCCCAACGCGGTTGCGTCCGTACGCGCGGCAACCCGAAACCATCAAATCATTCCTAGTTGCTGCACGATCCGCCTGCGTACAATCGCCTCCTCGCGACGTATTCTGCGACGGCGGCGGGAACGAGGTAGCGAATCGACTTTCCCTCGGCGACGCGACGACGGATATCGGTCGAGGATATTTCGATCACCGGCGTCGTAACCACCCCCGACCGAAGCTTCGTGATTTGCGTCTCGGACAACGCGCCGGCCAACGCGTCCCAGGCGATCTGCTCGTGCCCTGCCCGCGCAGCCGCGACGATCGTGCACGCGTCGACCAGCTCGCCGACCCGGCGCCACAACGACAGCTCCGCCAGTGAGTCGGCGCCGATGATCCAGCATAGCTCGACGCCCGGACCGAGCTGCCGACGAAAATGCCCCACGGTGTCGATGGTGTAGTTGGGGCCGGCACGGCCCAGATCAAAATCGCTGAAGGCGAATCCCGGTTCGTCCGCGATCGCCAGTTTCACCATTTCCGCTCGATCCGAGGCGTTCGCCAAGCGCCGCCCCACTTTGTGCGGCGGGGCGGCCGCCGGCAGGAAGATCACCTGCGACAGATCCAGCCGCTCTCGGACCGCCCGGGCGATGATCAAATGCCCATGGTGAATCGGATCGAAACTGCCCCCATACAGGCCGAGGCGCTGTGCCATGCCCTCAGTTTACGCGCGATGCAACTTCGTCCATAGCCCCTGGGCAGTCACCCGGCGTTTCCGACAGCCTTGGGAACGCGGATCGCCATCCGGCGTCAACGCGCGACCGAGCGCCGACCGATAATACTCAGAACCTGGAGATCGCCTCGCATGGGGCCCAACCACCGCCCACTTGTCAGCATGGTCCTGGCCACGCACAACCGCAAGGAGGTCGTGCGAGAAACGCTTTCTGCCCTGAGACGGTGCGAACTCGACCGCAGTGCGTACGAAATCCTTTTGGTGGACAACGCCTCGACCGACGGAACCCCGGAAGCCGTCCAAACGGAAGTCGATCGGCTGATTCGCCTCCGACGCAACCGGGGCAGCTGTGCCAAGAGCGTCGCCGTACGCCATTCCGAAGCCCACTTTGTCGCGTTTCTCGATGACGACTCGGCGCCGCGTCCCGGATCACTCTCACGAATGCTGGAGCATTTCGCCGAAGACCCGCGATTGGCCGCCGCCGGATTCGCCGTTCATCTCCCCGACGGCCGACAGGAGGGCGGCGCCCTTCCCGGCGTCTTCGTCGGCTGCGGCGTCGGGCTGCGAAAGTCCGCCCTGCTCGAAGTCGGCGGACTGGACGTCGGTTTCTTCATGCAGGCGGAGGAGTACGACCTTTGCTTCCGCATGGTCAACGCGGGATGGGGCGTCAAGGTGTTCGACGATCTTCACGTCGAGCACCGAAAGTCGCCGCTGGCCCGCCGCAGCGAAAGGACGACCTACTACGACATCCGCAACAACCTTCGGGTGATCGAACGATACCTGCCCTCGCCGGCGCGTACCGCCTACTTTGCGGACTGCGTGCAGCGATACCGCTGGCTTGCCGATCGCGAGGAACACCAAGCCGCCCATTCCCGTGGGCGACGTGCCGGCCGGGTCGCCGCGCTCGTGGACCGCATCCGACGTCGCCGCCAACCCCTCTCAGCCGAGGCCTTCGAGTTCTTCTTCCGCTGGCGAGAGATCGAAACCCAGTTCCGCCGCCTTCGCGAGCAAGGCGTCCGTCGCGTTATCTTGGCTGACCTCGGCAAGAACGTCTTCGCATACTTTCGCGGCGCGGCCCACGCCGGCGTCGAGATCGCCGCCGTCGGCGACGACCGTTTCGCCGCCTCTGCCCGAGCGTACCGCGGGCTGCCGATCCTTCCGCTGGATGAGGCGTTCCGCCTGTCCGCCGATGCGATCGTGGTGGCCAACTCCTCCCCTATTCACGCCGGGGCAACGTATCGCCGGGCGTCAGCCATCACCGATCGCCCGGTGCATTGCTGGCAGGGCCTGCCCCCCACGCCCCCCAAGACCGGAATCATCTCGCCGACCCCCTCCGGATTGACCGATAACATCGTAGCCGGGAACCGCCACGCGTACGTTGCCCAGCAGGCCCAGGCGGGGTAACAAAAGTAGGGAATGACGTGAAAAAAGTCGCGCTCATCACGGGGATCACCGGGCAAGACGGCTCCTATCTGGCGGAATTACTGCTCGCCAAGGGCTACGAAGTTCATGGCGTGATGCGCCGGGCGAGCGTCTTTACCACCGAGCGCGTGGACCATCTCTACCGCGATCGCCACGAGCAGGACGTGCAATTCCGCCTGCATTACGGAGACCTGCTGGACGCCATCAACCTGCGACGGATCATCAGCGACGTCGCCCCGAACGAAATCTACAATCTCGGGGCCCAGTCCCACGTTCGCACCAGCTTCGACCAGCCGGTCTACACCGCCCAGGTCGTAGCCATCGGCACCCTGCACCTGCTGGAAGCCATCCGTGACTACCGCGACGCCACCGGCAGGGACGTCCGCTTCTACCAGGCCTCCAGCAGCGAAATGTACGGCAAGGTCGTCGAAACACCGCAAACGGAGAAAACTCCGTTCTATCCGCGGAGTCCTTACGCCTGTGCGAAGGTGCAGGCCTATTGGCAGACCATCAACTATCGTGAGGCCTACGGGCTGTTCGCGTGCAACGGGATTCTGTTCAACCACGAGTCGCCGCGCCGCGGCGAGACTTTCGTCACCCGAAAGATCACCAAGGCCGCCGCCCGGATCAAGCTCGGACTGCAGGACGCGGTCTATCTGGGCAATCTGGACGCCAAACGCGACTGGGGCTTTGCCGGTGATTACGTCGAAGCCATGTGGCGGATGTTGCAGCAGGACACCGCCGACGACTTCGTCATCGCCACCGGCGAGACCTACAGCGTCCGCGAGTTTCTCGACGAAGCCTTCGGTTGCCTGGACCTCGATTGGAACCAATACGTTCACTTCGACGCCCGATACCTTCGCCCCACCGAAGTCGACGTGCTGCTCGGCGACGCCTCGAAGGCCGGGGCGGCGCTGGGCTGGCGGCCCAAGGTGACCATGCGCGAATTGTGCCGGATGATGATCGACGCCGACCTCGAAACCGCCCGTCGCGAACGCACGCTCCTCAACGCCGGGCACGTGCTGCAAAACCCGCTCGAATCGAGCTTCTCCCTGCACCAACCGACGCGAAGCAAGCCGACCGTTCCGGCACCGGCGTACTGAGCGAGATTCCCGCGAGATGCCGTCGGCGCCAGCCGATGAGCCGTCACTCTTGCGAGCCGCGTGTCTCAGCACGCGCGGAGATCCGAAGGTTGCGCCAACGATGAACGTCCCAGCGGGCGTCAAGCCCTCGGCGCCGCCACAAGACACTGCTCAGTTTGAGTGCTGAGCGATCGACCGCCAAACGCCTCACGCCAGTCGCCGATCGCTCGCCAAGCCGTTGGCCGCCACAAACGCGCTGGACCACGCCCACTGGAAATTGAACCCGCCGATGCGTCCGTCGACGTCGAGGACTTCGCCGACCAGGTAAAGTCCAGGACACTTCCTTGATTCCATCGTCGCCGGGTCCATCTCGTCCAGTCGTACGCCGCCCGCGGTGACCTCCGCGAACCCATATCCGCGTCCGCCGGAGACCGGCAGAGGCCAACAGAGCATCGCGTGAATCAAACGCCGCCGCGTCGCCCTGTCCAGATGGGCGATCACCGTCCGTGCGTCGATCCGCAGCGCCGCAAGCAGCGCCGCCGCCACGCTCGCCGGGATCAGCGCAGCGAGTGCGTTGCGAAGAATCATTCGCGGCTGGTCGGCCACCATGGAAAGGAACTTCCGCTCGACCGATCCAAGCTCCTCGCCCGGAAGAAAGTTGACGGCCAGGACGACCTCGCGGGCTTCCAGCCTGGCTCTCTCCCAATGACGCGACGCATCAAGCACCGCGGGACCGCTGATCCCAAAGTGCGTCCAGAGCAACGCCCCCCGGATGGCGACCGGCGGCTCGCCCTCGACGGCGACCGTCAACTCCACCTCGTGCGAAACGCCGGAAAGAGGAACGTGAAAATCGCCGTCCAGGATCAACGGAACCAATCCCGGCGTCGTCGGCGTCAGCGTGTGGCCAAGTCGCTGCGCCAACTCGTAACCCGTTCCGTCGCTGCCGGTCTTGGGGAGCGACCGACCTCCCGTGGCCAGGACGACGCACTTTGCGGTCACCTCGCCGCCGGACCAGCCAGTTTGAAAAAGGTCGCCTTGGTGCTGAATGTCAGTGACGCGACGCTCCGTGAGAATCGTCACGCCCAACCGCGCGGACTCCCGGATCAACGCCTGCAGGACCGACTTGGCCGAGTTCGAATCGGGGAAGAACTTGCCGTGCTCCTCGACGTGCAATCCGACGCCGAGTTCACGGAAGAATTTGACGGTTTCGTCGGCGCTCAAGGCCGCCAAGACTCGTTTTACGACGTTCCGACTGCCGCCAAAAAAATCCCGCGGTCCGACGCAGACGTTCGTCACGTTGCAGCGACCGCCGCCGGAGACCAGAATCTTGGCGCCGAGTTTTTTCGCCCCTTCCAGCGCGACAATTCGCGCTGAGGGAAGCCGACGCGCCGTGAAGATCGCGGCGGCAAGCCCGGCTGCGCCCGCGCCAATGATCGCAACGTCGTAGGCTTCGTTTCGTTCGCCACCCGACATCAGGGCACATTCGCGCGGGCCATCGCCGCAACTTACGTCGGTGCCTTTCAGGTTCGTCGTCGCCTCGTGGACACCAGTCGCAGGCCGCCAAACCCGGCCAGGAACGTCATCATGCCGCCCATGCTGAACCCGCCGCAGAGTCGAGGCCCCCCGCACGAACCTCCGTTCCAACATCCGTCCAAAGCCTCGACGGGCTTCAGAAAGTTGTCGTAGACGTAGATGGCCAATTCGCGGCCCGATCCGAGGCCGTCCTGGTTGTCGTATTCCCAGTGAATTCCGCCGTAGATTCGGCTGCGGCCAGCCTCGTTCGCCGCCTCCGAAAGACCCGAGTAGGTACGGGTGACGTCCGGCAGGGCGTCGCTTCCGGTCGTGAAACCAATCTCGTCGGAACCGTAGAAGAAACCCAGCATCTTCGAAGCCGCCCCGCTGAAGGTGCTGTGCCCCGAGGAGTAGGCCGGGAATCCCGGAGTGGTGATCAGCGGCGTCCATTCCGCATCGGCCTCGGTATCGTCGTTGCCGTCAGTGTCCGCTGCGGGGATCGCCGTCACCGGTCGCCAGTGGTTGTAGGCATACTTGTTGTCCCAACAACTGATCGCCGCATCTGCCAAAGCAATGTTGAGCAGCGCGAACAGCCGCGCATTCTCCGCAAGCGTGTTGCCGCGGGCGATCGCAATCCCCTGGGCGATGGAGTTCCAGTGCCCCGGCGGGGTAGCCGTCCCGGAACCGTCAGCCCAAAAAAAAGCGACTTCGGTTTGATCCTCCGTGCGCGTCGTGCTGTCGGCACGTCCCAGCGACTTCGTCTCGTTGAACGTCGTGGTGTATTCCGCGCTGGCCAGGGACGGCGGACCGGGACGACGAAACTGTGCACCATCGGTCATGGCGAAGGGCGTCACCTCCGGCCATTGCGGAAGCACCGCCGACCCGAACGCGGGTGGAGTCGGCTGCCAATCGCCCGGTTCCGTGCCCGGCGTGTATTCCACCGTGTCCGTCGAACCGTCGTTCTCGCGGGCGGCCAAGACTGCATCCGCCACGGCTTCGCCCAGTGCGATTCCTTCCGTTTTCGCCGATCCGTCCGCTATCGCCGCCAGGGATTGCTCATAGGCGGCGTCGAGTGCGTCTACTTGCGCCGGATACATCGCGACCAGCAATTGATGGGCGGCCGCGACGGTTGCGGCTTCCGCCGACGTTCCGCTCGCTGGCGACGCCGCGACGAGGTACGGCTCATGCGTGCCCTCGATGGAGTTCACTGCGTCGTAGATCGCCACATGAACCATGGCCATCGCCCGCGATGCATTCGGCGGAGGCGTCGCGTCGGTGCGAATCGCGTCCAACAGTATCTCGTTCCAATCCGTGACCACGTCGGCGGGCGCCGAGGCCGCGACAAGCAGCATCGACCCCAGTCCACCCAGAAACCTGCACGCCATTCGTGACATGGTTAATCTCCCGATACGACGACCCAGCCGTCGAAACGGACCCAAGGGCGCGCCGCCCTCGCTCCGTTCGCGCGGAGGACGGAGTCTAATGCAATCGGACGCGCCGTCCAGCGAAACGGTCGGGCGGGCGCTTGGTACTTGGTGTTGGTTGGCGTGGCACCGAGTTAGTCGCCGCAGGCAAGGGTCCAGGAATCTCCCTGGTCAAGTCTCAGCTCAAACGTGCCGCAGAGGCGCCCGCCGAAGACCTTGATCCGGAGGAGCGCGGGAGTACATTCCCGGAACTCGCAGTCCCCCACGTCCACTCGACGTACGAATCCGCGATCCCCGGAGATCGGTCCTTCGTATTCCAGGTAGGCTTTCCGGTGATCGCCGATCCGCCGGGCGGCCACCGGAAGCCCTCGCGCATCGAACGGAGCGCGGAGAAGCTGCCAGGTCAGCAGGACTTCACCCTGTTCGAGCATCAAGTCCCAATGCTCGCCCTGGCCGATCATATGGTGTAGAATGACGTATCGACTGGGCATGGGGTCGTCCGGATTCGGCCGGACGGACGCCCGCCCGGCACATGGGGCGATCGATTTCACGGAGGCTTCGAGACCACCATGAACCACCGAGGGTATCTCAGAATCACCACCAGCTTGGGAACAATTGTCGCCGTTGGCGCGGCGCTGGCAACCTGCTCCGGTTGCGGACCGACGTATCGGCAGCTTCGCTTCGAAGGAATGCGGGTCGCCTTAGAGGGACAGTATGGCCCGGCCTCCGTCTTCTTCACCCGAGCGGAGGAAAAGCTCTCCCGACGACCGGACAATCTGCACGATCTGGGCGTCTGCCACGTGATGATCTCGCGCCAGAAGTTCGCGGAACGCAACACCGCGGCCGCGTACCGCGAACTCGACAAGGCCATCGGATATTACAAGCGAGCGCTGGACGCCTTCCCCGATCACCAAGCCTGCGCCGAGGGACTCAACGTCGCGCTCGAGCTGCAAGGACAATACGCCGAGGCCCTCAAGCAGGCCGAGTGGCGAGTGCAGTTCGTCGGGCCGTCCGCGAAACAGTACATCTTCCTCGCGCAGGAATTGGAGGAGCGCGGCAACGTCGATGACGCCCTCCTGCGTTACCGCCAGGGGATCTCGATGGAACCCAACAACCCCCTCGCCTACGTCGAACTTTCCAAGTTCCTCTTGCGGCATGACAACGGTCCCGCGGCCATCCCACACCTGAGCATGGCCGCCCAACTCGATCCCCAAAACGATTGGGTGCGACAGCAATTGGCGAGCCTTTCGGCGACGCCGCGCGTCGCCTCGCAGCGCGTCGCCGGCCCCTAGGTTCTTCATGTGCGGGATCTGCGGGGTCGTCAGGTTCGACGGCGAGCCGGTTCAGCCGGCCGCGCTGGAGGAAGCCTGCCGTCGACTTCGGCATCGTGGACCGGACGACTCCGGAACATGGATCGAGGAGTCCGGCGCTCGCGTCGGCCTGGGGGCAACACGGCTTGCGGTGCTTGATCCGAGGGCCGCCGGGCGTCAACCGATGCACTCGCCCGATGGGCGGTTCCACATCGTCCACAACGGCGAAATCTACAACTTCCGCGAACTTCGCCGCGAGCTTTCTTCCCTCGGACACGCCTTCCGAACCGACACCGACACCGAGGTCATCCTTTCCGCGTGCGCGCATTGGGGAACGGAAGCCCTCGCCCGCTTCAACGGCATGTGGGCGATCGCGTTTTTCGACGCCCTCACATGCGAAGGATTCCTCTCCCGGGACCGATTCGGCGTCAAGCCGCTGGTCTACACCTGCAACCACGCATCGCTTTGCTTCGCCAGCGAACTGGATGCCCTGCCGCCCCTCGGCGAATTCGACGACTCGATCGACGGCGAAGCCGTCGCCCAGCACCTGCAGTTCGGCTACGTCGCCCATCCCAGAACGATCTACCGCAGCGCGCGGAAACTCGCACCGGGCTGCCTCCTCCGCTTCAACGCCCATGGCGCGACGCCTCCACAACGGTGGTACCAACTGCCGGCTACGCCGGCGTTGAACCGTTCGAAGGCCTATGCTGAAACGTGTACCGACCTGCGCCGCGCGTTGGCCGATTCAGTGATGCTTCGCCGCGTCTCGGACGTGCCCATCGGCGCGTTTCTCTCCGGAGGACTCGACTCGTCGATCGTCGTGGCTCATCTTTCCGCGGCGCTTGGCCGCCCCGTGCAAACGTTCTCCGTCGGCTACGCCGACCACAAGTCATACGACGAAACGCACTACGCCCGCATCGTCGCGGCGCGCTTCGGCGCCCAGCACCATGAGTGCATCCTCACCCAGCGCGACGTGCTGGAAGCCGTTCCGCGAATCCTCGACCACCTTCCCGAGCCGGTCGGCGACAGTTCCATCGTGCCCACTTCGCTGGTTTCCCGCTTCGCCCGCGAGCACGTGACCGTGGCCCTCAGCGGCGACGGCGGCGACGAATTGTTCGGCGGGTACTGGCGATACCTCGGGCATGACCTCGTCCAGGCCTATCAAAGCATTCCGAGGTTCGTGCGACGATATCTCATGGAGCCGATCCTTGCGGGATTGGCGACCGGCCGTTCGTCCTCCTTGGCTGACCGCGCCCGACAGTTTCGCAAGCTCCAACGGGCAACGACAAGCGATCCCCTGCTACGGCACTTGGCCTGGTCGCGGATTCTCGCCCCCGAGGCCGTCGGATTATTTCGAGACCCCGATACCCACGCCCGCGCCGACGCCGAGACCGCCGAACTTGCCCGGACCTTGACCGCCGCGATGAACGGCGCCGATCCTCTCAACCGCATTCTCGCCTTCGATCTTCAGCACCAACTCCCTGCCGACATGCTTCAAAAGGTCGATCTGGCCGGCATGATGCATTCCCTCGAGATTCGCGTGCCCTTCCTCGACTTCCGCGTGGTCGCGCAAGCGCTGGCCATGCCCTCGTCGTTCAAGATTCATCGCGGGCTTCGGAAACGGATTCTGGTCGACGCTTACCGCGGCCTCCTCCCCGACGAGATCCTCGATCGACCCAAGAATGGCTTCGAGGTTCCCTTCGGCGAATACCTTTGCGGCCCGCTTCGACCCATGTTCGAGGACGTCGTCACCCGTGAGGCGATTGATTCGTTCGGCCTGTTGTCCTACCCCGTTGTTGAGACCACCCTCGCCGACCACCTCGCCCGCCGAGCCGATCATGCCGACGTGCTATGGGCGCTGCTCTCGCTGTGCTGGTGGCGATCCCGCCGCTCAGCGGCCACCCGGCTCTGATCGGGCCAGGTTCTGTCTTATTACCCCCCTCCCCTGGCAGGGAGAGGGGAAGGGGTGAGGGTCGACTACGTTCGCTCGGCGGCATCGCGGTTGGGTGAGCTTCGGAGAAGCCTCCCGGACCGGCGTCGGCCGTGACGATCGGCTCCGCTAACTGGTTCGCGCCGGCCCGAATCCGCCAGTTGCAAGGAATCGACGTCAGGGTATAATTTGCGGCTCGGCGGATGGGCCGCCGGTTTGTCGGAAGCAAGGCCATGAAGAAAGACATCCACCCTAAGTACATGGACTGTACGGTCCATTGCGGTTGCGGTAACACCTGGCAAACCCGCGGCACGGTGCCGCTGCTTAAGATCGAAATCTGCTCCGCCTGCCACCCCTTCTTCAGGGGCGGCGGCAACAAACTAGTGGACACGCTCGGACGGGTCGACCGCTTCACCAAGAAGTTCGGCGGCGATTACTTCTCCCGAGCGACCGGCACCAAGAAGACGGAAAAGACAACGCCCCATTAGCTTCGGCCTTACGAAACTCCAGACCACGCGCGGCGGACCGCAACGGTCGGCGCGTGGTCTTTTATTGCAGACTCGGTTCCCTGACCGATAGATGGTTGACGGAACGAATCGACCGCGGTTACTCGGCGCTCACGGTCTATGGCGGAAGATCGACGACCCATGGCTACCACAACTGACGATCGCATCATCGCCAAGCTCGCGGAACTCGCCGAGCGTTACGACTCGCTCGAGCAGCAGCTCGCCGACCCGGACGTCGCCTCCAACGCCGTCAAGTGCGTCAGCATCACCAAGGAACTTGGCCGGCTCCGTCGACTGGTCGACCCCTTCAAACAGTTCCGCAAGGTGCGCACCAACGTCGCCGAGGCCAGGGCGATGTTCGAAGACCCGTCGCAGGACGCCGAGATTCGCAGCATGGCGGAGGCCGAGGTCCAGACCCTCACCACGCGGCGCGACCGCATATTGGATGCCCTGAAGGACGCCATCGTCAGCGACGGCGACGCAGCCATCGAATCGGTGATGCTCGAAATCCGCGCCGGAACCGGCGGGGACGAAGCCGCCCTTTTCGCCCGCGATCTCTACGAAATGTACCTTCGCTTCTGCGAGAAAAGGAAATTCGCCGTGGAGGTGATCGACCAGAGCGGCTCGGAGCTGGGCGGACTCAAGGAGGTCGTGCTCAACGTCCGCGGGCCGGAGGTGTATCGTCTGCTGGGTTACGAGGGCGGCGGACACCGCGTCCAGCGCGTCCCGGAAACCGAAGCCCAAGGCCGCATCCACACCTCCGCCGCCACCGTCGCCGTCCTCCCCGAACCGGAGGAAATCAACATCGAGATCAACTGGGAAAAGGACGTCGAGGAGTTCGTCTCGCGGGCCGGCGGACCAGGCGGGCAAAACGTCAACAAGGTATCTTCTGCCATCCGTCTGGTCCACACGGAGACCGGCATCACGGTCTCCATGCGCGACGAAAAGAGTCAGCACAAGAACCGCGCCAAGGCCCGCCGCGTGATGCTCACCCGCCTCTACGACCATCACCAATCAAAGATCGAGAACCAGCGCGACTCGGCCCGGCGAACGATGATCGGCAGCGGCGACCGTTCGCAGCGCATCCGTACCTACAATTTTCCCCAGAACCGCGTGACCGATCACCGCATCAACCTCGACCTCTACCACCTCGACCGCATCATGCAGGGCGACTTGGACGAACTCGTCGCCGCCCTGCAAGCGTACGACAAGGAACAACGGCTCAAAAACCTGTAGCACCTTTGGTTGGCCCGACCCATGAATCATGCGTCGTCGCAGCTTGATCGGAACCGCGACAGAATGGAGCGGTCTTCTCGCATCCACACCCCGGCGGACTGCTTGGCAGGCGCGTCTCGATCGCCGCTCGACAGGCGACAGACTGAAACGAGAACCGGGATCACGTCCCCGCGTCGTGCGTGTCAATCTCCAGCGGCGCGTGCATGTGGTTGGCCGCCGCTGGTTTGGACAGCACCCGGTAGAAGCAGAATACCATCAGCGAGATCACCGACCCCGTTGAACAGAGCATGAATACCCAACCCGCGCCGGTCATCGCCCACCTCCCGCATTGCCCAAAAGCTCACGTCCCCTGGATTTGTCCTTGCCTTCCGCCTGCCACCTTGGCCCGGCAATCGCGATCAGGAACAGGAGGAACACGAGAGTGGCCGCAATCACCCCAACGGTGAGCAACCGCACCCCGCCTTCCTTCAACTGTTCGATGTAGCCGGGCAGATTATTCCAGCTCCACAGGATGAAAACACCGATCAGGTAGGTCGGCGAGACATATTTGATGACAAAGTTGAATACCGGGGGCAGCGTCAACTCCGCGCCGATCTGCGCGAACTGGTAGCCTCGCTTTGCGCCGAAGACCCACGCGTAGAGGATGACTTGGAACATGGCCAGCACAAAAATCAACACCGTCCCGACCCAGAAGTCCATCGTATTCAGCGCGACGAGATCCTTGCTGAAATAAATAACAAACAGCGAACCCAGCGCGGTGACGATCCCGAGCATCGCGCAGGAGGCCCTTCGCCCGATCCCCAGCGCTTCCTCAAGAAAAGCGATGGCGGGTTGGAGCATCGAGAGTGAGCTGGTGATCGCCGCGAGGAACAGCATGAAAAACCACATGCAACCGAAAATTCGCCCACCCGGCATGTACTCAAAGACGACCGGAAGCGTATTGAATCCGAGGCCGAACGTGCCGCCGACCGTCCCCGCGATGCCCAGAAACACAAACCCGGCGGGAACGGTAATCAACCCACCGAGGCAAACCTCAAAAAACTCGTTGGTGGCCGAGGCCGTAAGTCCGGACAACACGACGTCGTCTTTGCGCTTCAGGTAACTGGCGTAGTTGATGATAACGCCGAAGCCCACCGACAGCGTAAAGAAAATCTGCCCGGCTGAGGCGATCCAGATTTTCGGGTCCGCCAGCGCCATGTACCAGGCCCCACCGTCAGCCGTGGACTTGGGATTCCACATGAACCCCAGCCCGTTGAGCACGCTGCGGTCGGGAAACTCCGGGTTGGGCGTTCCCAGCGTCAGCACCCGAACCAGCACGATGATCGCCAGTACGCCCATCATGGGCATGGCCCAGCTACAGAACTTCTCGATGCCCTTCGAAAGCCCGCGGTAAATGTAGTAAAAGTTGACTGCGAAAGTGATGATCCAAAAGATTACGCTGACGTGCACCCCGCCCTCGACCATCAGACCGTCCTGGTCCGAGCCGGTGTAGCCCTGGAACAGAGCCTTACTCTTCTCGACGTACTTCGTCGGATCTTCACCCAGGCTCAAATGCCCGGTGAGGTAGTGCCACGCATACATCAAGCACCACGACTCGATCAGAACGTAGTACATATAGACGACGATGGGGATAAGCAGCCCGAGGACGCCGATGTATCGCCAGAACTTGTGGCGACCGAGCACCCCGAAGATGGCCGGGCACGAGTTGAACCCGAACTGCCCGCCGTACTTGCCCATCGTCCACTCGGCCCAGCAGACGGGAATGCCCAGGAAAATGAGAGCGCAGAAGTACGGGATCATGAACGCCCCGCCGCCGTTCTGGCTCGCCAGTCCTGGAAAACGGAGGAAGTTCCCCAGGCCCACGGCTGACCCCGCAACGGCGAGAATGATCCCCAGCCGCGTGCCCCACTGCTCCTTCGGCTTCGTCATCGGACCGCTCAGCTCCTGGTCAAGGTTTCAATCAGACCGACCCAAGGGCGGGATTCTAGACCGGAGGCAGCGACGTTGGCAATCGCAGGTCGGCCATCCGCCTGGCGTTCACGGACAACCGCGGGGCTTTCGGCGTTCGGCTTCCTTCCGCTACAATGAACGGCATCGGCAATCGTTCGGGCGGATGCGGCCGAGGCGGTCTCAAGGAGATTCATCGATGAAGCGGGAGACACTCTGGATAGTCGGGCTGGGCGTAGGGTTGGCGACTTGGGCTGGAATGGGGTGCGTGGTTGACCTCGGTGGGCAGGAAGCCTCGGACAACGGGTCCGGGGACGGCACCGGCAATGGCGGCGACGTGCCGATCGACACCTCCAACTTCGCGGTCTTCACGGACCCCGACGACCCGACTTTCTCAACGATGGACGTCCACGACGTGGATGAACAGGTCGTACGCTTTGATACCCAGACCGGTAGCATCGTCTGGGTCGAGACGGATGCCAGCCTAGAACCCGGATCCTGGGTGGTCGATGGCAACTTTATCGGGGCGGCCAAGGGCTTCCAAGTCCGCTTCGGAACCAAGGCGGGAGTGCCAACGGCGTACTTCACCGAGACCGGTCCCGCCACCATCTGCGACATCGAAGCGGTGGGCGACGCCCTGTCCGTCACCGGTACGTTGACTCCCGTTCCGCAGGAGTAAGCCTTGCGGTCAGCGGACTCCTATCGTTGATGGACTCTACCAAGCCACTTCGAAGCGTCTTCGATGAAACCGCTGCTTCGCTGCAAGAGGTGCTCGCGGGATGGAGCGAACCCGCGTACCGGGCCGACCAGGTTCTCGATTGGGTCTACCAGCGCGACGCTCGATCCTTTGAGGACATGACCAATCTGCCGAAAGCGCTGCGCTTGCGCCTTGCCGGCGAAATGACGATCTTTTCGTCGAAAATCGTTCAAAAGCAACGCGCGCGCGACGGCACGCTCAAGCTGCTGCTTTGCTGGCCCGACGGACAAACCTCCGAGTGCGTCTACCTTCCCGACGAAGACCGCCGGACGGCCTGCATCTCCACGCAAGTCGGTTGCCCTGTCGGATGCGTCTTCTGCGCCAGCGGCCTGGGCGGGCTCCAACGCCAATTGTCGTCCGGCCAAATCGTGGAGCAGGCCATGCGGGTGCGCGAACTGTGCTCCGACGGTCCGCGGCTCTCCAACCTCGTCTTCATGGGACTGGGCGAACCGCTGGCCAACTACGCGGCATCTCTTCAGGCAATCCGCACCATCAACGCCCCCTGGGGCATGGGCATCGGGGCGCGGAAAATGACCCTCAGCACAGTGGGTCTGCCGACGCAAATGCGGCGACTCGCCGGCGAGGGATTACAGATCACCCTGGCCCTCTCCCTGCACGCCCCCAACGACGAGTTGCGCCGCAAGCTGATCCCCTGGGCCGAGCGCGTCACCCTCGATGAACTCGTCGACGCTTGCCGGTTCTACTTCGACTCCACCGGGCGAGAAGTAACCCTCGAGTACATCCTCCTGCGAGAAGTCAATGATTCGCCCGATCATGCGCACGAATTGGCTCGCGTCTGCAAGCGCATGCGGAGCAACGTGAACCTGATTGCCTACAACCCCGTCGCCAACCTGCCCTACGAACGACCCACCGAGGAAGCGGTGACCGCGTTCCTCGAGGTGCTCAAGAGCCACGCGGTCAACACCCACGTTCGCCGCAGCCGCGGACTGGACATCGACAGCGCGTGCGGGCAATTGCGGCGGCGCCAGGCCGACGTTCTCACGCCGCTAGGCCGACCGGATAACGCGACTCGGACACCCGCCCCACCATGATGACCGAACAATCACTCGGCGCTTGCGGCTGGTGTCTGGACCGATATGACCTTCGGCGGAGCGTCGAGATCGCCGCCCAGGAACTCGACCTGAACCGGGTCCAGCTTGGATTCTTCTCCGCTGCGGCGGTCTTGGAGGCCGACGTCGACGCGATCCTCGCAACCGCGAAGGCCCATACCGTTCAGCTTGTCGGAGTGTTCCTGGCGTTTGAGGGCGAGGACTACGCTTCCGTCGAGGCCATCGCCCGCACCGGCGGGCTGGCCCCGGACGCCGTTTTCGCCGGGCGGCTCGAACTGCTGCGGGAATGTGCACGCCGCACGCGGGATCTGGGTTGCCCAAACCTGGCCCTTCAAGCGGGAACGGTCCCATCGGACGTGCGAAGCCCGACCTTCGCCAAGTTGCTCTCCCGCGTTGGCGAAGCCGCCGACCTGGCCAGGCAGATGGAACTGGAGCTCCTTCTGGAAACGGGACGCGAGTCGGCGGACATTTTGCTGCGCTTCATCGAAGCTCTCGCGCGTCCCAACGTCAGGGTCAACCTGGACCCGGCCAACTTCGTCGCCTATGGCACAGACGACCCGGTCCGAGCCGCCGTCGCGTTGCGCGAACGAACGGCCGTCGTCCACCTCAAGGACGCCAAGTCGCCGCCACGTCCGGGGATGTTGCTGGGGAAGCCGGCTTCGCTGGGTTCGGGCGACGCGCAGATCGCCCGTGTGCTCAGCAAACTCCGCGCCGGCGGGTACGAAGGACCGCTTCTCATTGAGTGCGACGTGCAACGCTTCGGGCTGGAGGTCGTGCGCTCAGCCGTCGATTACGTCAGGTCCATGCTGCGCTGATTTCGGCGATGGATTCGAGGTCGTCCCGCAAACCATCGCTTGCGCGACCCTCATCCCGGCTCACAGATGATCTGGCTGCATCGCAGCCCGCTATACCAACGGCTCGGCGGGTCGCTCTCGCACGCGGCCTGGGCCACGTCATCGACGCAGATTGTGGTTTCCAGATTGCAGCACGCCCCACGTCGCGGGCAGACAACGTCTCGGCAGCTTGTCTCCGGATGCCACTGCTGACCTGCGTCGCGGCAATTGACTTGCGGCACGCCATTGCTGCATTGGCCGAAACGCGTGTCGCAACATGCACCCAGGATCGGGTGGCAGGACACCGCGCAACAGTGCGCCCCACCGGTCCAGATTTCCCGGACGTCGGCGCAGTAATCCTTCGGTACACTCTCCATGCACGAACCGCTGCGGGTGTCGCAGCACGCCCCCTCCGACGGAGCGGGGGCGCTCCAGGGCATTGCCGGACAATCGACGCCGATCGCCGCACCGTACCACGGTTCGAACCCCGAACCCAGAAGCAATTCCGCTCCCGCGAGAATGTCCACCGGCGTGCAACGACCGCTGCGGTCCAAATCACATTGGAACGTCGCCATCGGCGGCGAAGTACGTCCCTTCAAGTTCAACGCCAGAGCGGTCAGGTCCGCGGCTTCGGCCACCAGATTCTGATCCGCGTCGGCGGGCAATCGACCCATGCAGAAAGTCCGTCCGCTGGCGAGGTGTTCCACGCACGTCCAGGCTTCCGAGGGAATCACTCCGGAAAACCCGATGCGAAGGGTATTGCTGGGCGCGGCGGTCAAGGAGGTGATCGGCCAGCTCGTGGGCGGCGGCGTCACAAACGGCGCGAACGCCGCCGTCGTCAAGCCCGACGGCGATGCGTCGAAATGGAGGTCCATCGACGACCATCCCAAGGCCGTTGACGGGGCGCCGCGAGCGTGCGGCATTCGGGCATCCACCGCGCAACTCGGCGGCGAACTCACCAGCGGCAGTACTGGACAGACCCCCATCTGAATCGTGAGCGGAAACAACTCCGCCGCCACCAACACGTTCTCCGGCGAGGCGAGGAACGTGTCCGCGCAGTCCAACGCAAAGAGGAAAGTCCCGCAGGCGTGCGGAGAGACAACAAGCCTCAGCGTGCCGCCATACGCAGCCGTGCCGGTGTCCAGTGCGCCCTCGGCATCCAGCGACAATCCAAAGTAGGTGTAATCCAGCGAACCGACGCCTACTCCGGGAAGCGATGTCAGCGCCGCAAACACGAAATCCGTACGCATTGCGTCGATGAACGCACCGAGCGCGGGATTGTGGTTCGGTCGCACGCAGATTCCACTGCACACTTCGTCAGGCGCACACGTGGCGGCCGTCGAGCAGACCGCCGGATCCAGGGCCGCTTCCCAGCCCACCGGAAACACCGTCGAGTTCCCGCCGCTGACGACGCCGACCCGCCCGCGAGTCTTGGCGCTGTAGCTTCTCATCCCGCTCGGCAGGGCTGCTCCCCATCCGCTGATTCGAATCTCCGACTCGATTACGTCCCCCGGTATCGCCGCCAGGTTCGCGGTCGGCGGAATGAGTGATCCGTTCAGCTTGACTGCGACGAGACCGACCTTCGGCATCGGTGCCGCGACCTCCGGACCAGCCGACGATACCGAACCAACCAGGGAAGCCGCCGCCGCGAGAAACCTCGCCGCAACGAGCGTCACCCAGGATTCAGACACGCCTGAACGCTTTCTCATGCAGGAATCTTGGTGAATGAAGTTTCCCGTCCGACGTGCAGGGAGGTCGCGCAATGAGCCTTATGGCTCGCACCCATCAGCGGGAGGCTGCGTTGCCCTCCGTCCCAATCGTGGGCGGTCCCCTAAGCGGCGCCGCGATCGATCGTACCCCACGCACACCGTAACGCCCGGCACTTCTGGCGGGAACGAAATCCAGCCGGCGGGTGCTTCTCGGCGCTTCACCGTACCAACGGTTCCGCGCCGTCGCGAACGTGCGGCCGCTCGGCACGCACGCCATATTTATAGGCCGCCCGATACACCAAGGCAACCCCGGACGGCCGCCTACAACTCGTGACGGATCGCCCAGAGGTCGGGAAACGCCGGCTTGAAAAGCGATTGCTTCAGGAACTCGACGCCCGGCGAGCCTCCCGTGCCCTTCTTGCTCCCGATCGTCCGCTCCACCAGCTTGATGTGCCTATACCGCCACTCCTGCAATCCTTCGTCGAAGTCGGTCATGGATTCCAGGAGAATGCCCACGTCGGGTCGAGAGCGGTACAGGGCAAGAAGACCCTCGTGCAACGCGGGCTGCGACTCGACCGCGAGCGTCATGTCCCGCGATCGCAGCTCCGACGGAATCGGCACGCCGTAGTGTTCCAGGAAATCGTAGAAATGGTCGACCAGGCTGCGATCGCGCAGGCGACGCTCCAACGCCCCCACCGATTCCCCCGTCGCGGTCTGATACCTCAACGTCTCGGGCCGCTTGTATCCCAGCAGAAACTCCAACTCACGAAACTGCGCCGACTGGAAACCCGACGCATCTTCCAGCCGATCCCGAAAACTGGTGAACGACATCGGCGTCATGGTTTCGAGCACGTCGAGCTGCTGCACCAGCGTTTTCATCACCGTGCGCACGCGCTTAAACGTGTGGATCGCCGCGTAAAGATCGTTGTTCGAGAAGTCCGCCTTCACCTTGTCCAGTTCGTGCAGCAACAGCTTGAACCAAAGTTCGTAGGTCTGATGGATGACGATAAAAAGCATCTCGTCGTGTTCCGGCGGGCTGGATCTCGATTGCTGGAGGCCAAGCAGCGTATCGAGCTGAAGGTAACGGCCGTAGGTCAGGGACATCGTCGGACAGGGCCTTTCAATTCTCGCCTGCGCGCAAAGGCGGGTGCCACGGGCGGATCGTCCGCCATTGCCGCCATCCGCTCAAAGGACTGGGGAACCGACAATGAAAGAACGATTCACCGTAGGGTTCCCCTGTCAGAGCTTCCTCGGCCGTTACCTCGCCGAGAGAAATCCAAGGATCAGCACCAGCAACAGGCCGACGGTCGATGCCGCCACAAGCCAGCGGATCTGTTGCTTCGCCCGCTTCACCGCCTCCGCGTAGGGAGTTCGAGTGAACGACACCATCGTATACAACGGGACATAGATCCCCGGCAGCAGCTTCGCCAACAGTTTCTCGCCCTTCTTCTTCATCAGGAAGACCTTCGACCCGGTCTTGTCGCGCATCTCGACAAAGTTCCCGATCGCCAGGTCCGCCAGCGCATCCGCGTTGGGCTTCCGCAACCGTTCATACTCGCCAAACGCGAGTCGCCAATCCGGCTTGCACCGCTCCATGCACTGATTCAGCACCAGCACGTCCTCGAACGCCGCGTTCATCCCCTGCCCGTAGAACGGAACGACCGCGTGCGCCGCGTCGCCCAGCAACACCACCCGATCCTCGACGTGCCACGGGAAGCATCGCACGGTCACCAACGACCCCGTCGGATTCCCGAAATAGTCCTCCACGAAATGCGGCATCAGCGGCGCCGCGTCCGGAAACTGGGCCCTGAAAAAACGCTCCAGGTCGCCGCGATCCCGGATCGCCATGAAGCTGTTCTTCCCCTCGAAGGGCCAAAAGAGCGTCGCCGTAAACGACGCATCGGCGTTGCCCAGCGCGATCATCATGAACGACCTCCGCGGCCAAATGTGCAGCGCGTTCTTCTCCAGCAAGAACTCGCCGCCCGGACCCGGCGGAATGGTCAACTCCTTGTAGCCGTGCTCCAGGTAGTCCTGGCGATAATCGAACCGATCGCCCCGCTGCATGGCCTTCCGCACCGCCGAGAACGCACCATCGGCGCTCACGATCACGTCCGCGCTGACCGTCTTGTGCTGACCCGTCGTGGCGTCGACGAACTCGGCTTTCCGTCCGTCGATGTCGACGTCGGTGCACTTGTGGTCAAAGAACAATCGAACGTTGGGATACTTCTCGGCGGCCGAAAGCAGGATCGCGTTCAGCCCCCCGCGCGAAACCGAATGGATCGCCTGCGCATCCGACACGCCGTAGGATTGGAAGGCAAGACCACCGTCGAGCCCGTGGATCATCCGCCCGCGCATCGGAACGGCCTGCTGGAGCACCTCGTCCTTCAGGCCGACAGGCTCCAGCGCACACAACCCGCGATACGAGAGCGCCAGGTTGATGGATCGACCCCGACCCACGTCCGCCTTGCGCAGGTCGTCGCGCAGTTCGTAGACCTCGACCGAGTACCCCGCCTTGCCGAGATAACACGCGGCCAGCGCGCCGCCCAGGCCTCCGCCGACGATCACAAACTTGGGTCGGTCCATCCCAATCACACCTGCCGGCGATGATCCGCCTCCTGTCCGTGCCGCGACCGTCAGGGAGCGGCCTACTTGGTTTTCGGCAACCGCACCGGACCATCCCCATGGCGACAAAAGGCGATCGCTAGAACGACCGCTCGACAAAACCCGTGTCGATGTTCCCGTCAAGAAAATCAGGGTGGGCCATCATCTTCCGCAGAAACGGAAGCGTCGTCCGCAACGGTTCGATGTGAAACTCTCGCAACGCCCGCTGCATACATCGAATCGCCTCCGGCCGTGTCGGCTGATGCACCAGCAGCTTCGCCAACAGCGAATCGTACTGTGGAGACAGGCGATACCCCTCGTACCCGTGCGTGTCCACGCGAACCCCCGGCCCGCCGGGAACGCGAAACTTCTCCACGACCCCCGCGCAGGGGCGGAACTTCTCGTCCGGATCCTCCGCATTGATCCGGCATTCGATCGCGTGTCCCGCGGGCCGCACGGCTTTTTGAACAAACCCCAACGGCTCGCCGGCCGCCGCCCGGATCTGGGCCTTGATCAGATCGATCCGGGTCACCAATTCACTGACCGGATGTTCGACCTGAATGCGCGTGTTGACCTCAATGAAGTAGAACCGCCCGCGCGAGTCGACCAGGAACTCCACCGTCCCCGCGCTGTCGTAACGCGCCGCCTTGGCCAGCTTCACCGCCGCGGCACAAAGGCTCTCCCGCGTGCGCGTGTCGATCGCCGGAGACGGCGACTCCTCCACCAGTTTCTGGTGCCGACGCTGCAGCGTGCAATCACGCTCATACAGGTGCACGACGTTCCCGTGACGATCCGCAAGAATCTGCACCTCGACGTGACGCGGACGGTCGATGTACCGCTCGATGTAGACCGAACTGTCCTTGAAGGCGTTGTCCGCTTCCTGCCTCGCCTGCTTCAGCGACGACAGTAGATCGGTTTTGTCGTACGCCACGCGCATCCCGCGCCCTCCGCCCCCCGCCGCCGCCTTGATCATCACCGGAAAGCCGATCTTCTCCGCCAAGCGGACGGCCTCGTTGTCGTCCTCCAACACCCCGTCGCTTCCCGGAATAATCGCAACCTTCGCCCGTTTCGCCACGCTCCGCGCCGACGCCTTGTCTCCCAGCAACCGCATCGCCGCCGCGTTCGGACCGATGAACTCGATGTTGCACGCCCGGCATTTCTCCGCAAACGCCGCGTTCTCCGCCAGGAAACCATACCCTGGATGAATCGCGTCGGCCTTCGCCACCTCCGCCGCCGCGATCAGCCGATCGCTCTTTAGATAACTCTCCTTCGGCGAGGCCCCCCCGATGCAGATCGCCTGATCCGCCAGTTCAAGATACGCCGAACCCCGATCGTCCTCCGAAAAAACGCACGCGACCTCAATGTTCAACTCCCGGCACGCGCGGATGATGCGCAGCGCGATCTCCCCTCGGTTGGCGATCAGGATGCGTCGAAACATGGATGCCTTGGCGCGGGTCACGGAGAATCAATACGATGGTCTGGAGAATCAGCGACGATCACGCCGCGACCGGCAATACTACGAAGGCTTCACCAGGAACAACGGCTGACCATATTCCACCGCCTCGCCGTTTCCCACCAGCACGCGCTCGATCGTGCCCGACGTCTCGGCCTTGATCTCGCTGAACACCTTCATCGCCTCGAGAACACAGACCACCGTCGCAGGACCGACGTGGCTCCCCGCTTGCACAAACGGCGGCGACTCCGGATCCGGCGCCGAATAGAACGTCCCCACCATCGGCGAGCGAATCTCCACCAGTTCCGTCGCCGCCTCCTCGACCGTCGAGCCGGCCGCCCCACCCCCGCTCGGTCCCATCGCCGGCATGGGGCCGGAATACGAAGGAATCGCATGGAAAACCGTCTCCGATCCCTTCGGGTTCGGACGACGCAGCGTCACTTCCGTCTCCCCGTCACGCACGCTCAGCTCCACGAGGTCATTGGAGACCATCATCTCGATCAACTGACGTATCTGATCAATATCGGGCACCTTCACGCGCTCCCGCACCTCAGCCGAATCTTCCAACAACAACGCCTTGTGCCATCAGAGCCGCGACGGTAAGCGAGTGGAGCAGTTCTTGAACCGTATCACGATCGTCCAAGAGCATCCTTGCCTGCCCAACCCCGCTGCACCGCATGTCGCGGCCATCGAACGCCCTTGAGGTTCGACGCTAGATCACCGCGCTGGACAAACTCTTCGGCAGGCTCGTAAGGACTCGACAACCGCTCCGCGTCACCAACACGTCGTCTTCAATCCGGACGCCGCCGAAACCGGGTAAATACACCCCCGGCTCGACCGTGACGACCATTCCCGTCTCGAGCTTTTCCTCGGACCGCCAACTCAGCGACGGCGCCTCGTGAATGTCCAACCCGAACCCGTGACCGAGTCCGTGCGTGAACCGCTTTCCATACCCCGACTTCGCGATCGCCTTTCGCGCCACCGCGTCCACGTCGCACATCCGCCGACCCGGACGAATCTCCGCGATCGCCGCCAATTGGGCGTCGAGAACGATCGGGTAGAGCCTCTCGAACGTGCGCGGGATGCTACCGATGAACACCATACGGGTCAAATCACTGCAGTACCTCCCGACCTTCGCACCCCAATCGAAGAGAACCGCGCTCCCCTTCTTGACTCGTCGCCCGCCGGGAACCGCGTGCGGCAGCGCCGAGTGTGCCCCCTCGGCGCAGATCGTCGGAAACGCAACCCCTTCCGCCCCGCGCCGCTTCATCTCGTATTCCAGGCGGGCGGCCATCTCCCGCTCCGTCTGACCTACGCGAATCGTCTTCCGCGTCGCTAAGAACGCCTCTTCCGCCGTTCGGATCGAGCGCCGAATGATCGCCAATTCGCTCGGCGATTTCACTTTCCGCTTCGCCGTCGTGAACGGCGACGCGGGAACCAACTTCATCCCCTTCACCCGCCGCCGCAGTTCTGCCTGGTCGCTCAGCGTAAAGTGCCCCGCCTGCACCGCGAGTTTCTTGATCCGCAACTTCTGACACACGTTGCCGATCTCGTCGTGCAAGACGCCCCTGCGCATCCACACTCGGGCCCACAACACCTCCCGCTTCGCCTCGTTCTCGAAGCGTGCGTCGGTGATCACGTGCACCTCATCCCGCGTGACAATCACCGCCGACTGATTCGGCGTGTAACCCATCAGATAGAAATAGTCGTTGTCACTGGTCAGCAGCAGCCCCCCGGCGCCCAGCGTACGAAGCTCCTTGCGACAGAGCGCAATCCGACCCACGTGCTCCTTACCCGGCCCACGCCTTGCCCTCTTGGCCATCTTGCGTCGCTCCCGCTTTCTCTTTCCCGACCCGCGGACGTCCACCCTCGTGAACGCCGCGCCTCTTTCTTTTTTTCCCGTTGCTTTCCCGATCCGCGGGCTTTACGCCCGCGCGAAGACCCGAATCCCGACCAATCTCCTATCGCCCGAGCAGACCCCGGCCACACGCGTGCATGTTGAGGACGTGCCGGTGCCTTGTCAAAGGAACGATTCCTTTACGCCGGACCTGTCAACAATTACAATCTTGTCGACAACCGATCAGAGCCGCGACCGTAAGGGATGCTTTTTCTGTTTCTGATCTTTACCGCGACCGTCACGGTGCAGAGCGTCTGTTTCTGATCCGTACCGCGACCGTCAGGGAGCGGCCAGACGTCGCTATGCAGTGCCTCGTTCCATGACCACCCGAACCGCCACCATCGCTGACATTCGCATTGGAGCGGGAGCGCCCCTCGCTCTCATCGCCGGCCCATGCGTCATCGAATCCCACGACCACACGCTCAAACTCGCCGACGCCATCCGCCGCGTTTGCCGCGAAGTCAACGTGCCGTTGATCTTCAAGGCCAGCTTCGACAAAGCCAACCGTTCCAGCATCAAGAGCTTCCGAGGCCCGGGTCTGGAGGAAGGGCTGAAAACCCTGGCCGCCGTCCGTGAGAAACTCGGCCTCCCCGTCCTCTCCGACATTCACGAGGTCGCTCAGGCCGCCCCCGCCGGAAACGTGCTCGACTGCGTGCAGGTTCCCGCCTTCCTCTGCCGCCAGACCGATCTGCTCGTCGCCGCCGCCCAAACCGACCGCTGCGTCAACGTCAAGAAGGGTCAGTTCATGTCGCCCGAGGAGATGAGCAACGTGGCCGACAAGCTCCGCGAAGCCGGCTGCGACAACTTCCTGATGACAGAGCGCGGCACCTTCTTCGGCTACAACCGCCTGGTCAACGACATGACCGCCATTCCCCGGATGCAGGCCTATGCCCCCGTGGTCTTCGACGCCACGCACAGTTGCCAGCAACCGGGCGGCGCGGGAACCCAAAGCGCCGGCCAGCGACAATTCATCCCCACCCTCGCCGCCGCAGCCGTCGCCGCCGGCGCCGACGTCCTCTTCATGGAAGTCCACGACGACCCGGACCACGCAAAGTCCGACCCGGCCACCGTCTTTCCGCTGGGCCAACTATCAGGACTTCTTTCGCGGCTGCGGCAGCTTGACGCGCTGCGCGGGTGATGGCACTGTACGCGCTGAACTTTGCGCTCGGCTCGAAAAGTCGCGATTCCCAAGGAAGCCATTCCCGTGCGGATCAAACTGAGCAGTGTGATTGTGGACAACCAGGAGAAGGCCCTCAAGTTCTACACGGAAGTTCTCGGATTCGTGAAGAAAACCGAGGTCCCGTTGGGGGAGTTCAAATGGTTGACCGTCGTTTCGCCCGAAGGACCGGACGATCTGGAGCTGCTGCTGGAACCTAACGGAAACCCGGCTGCAAAAACCTACCAGAACGCGCTTCACGAAGCAGGAATACCCTTGACGTTGTTCTTTGTTGACGACATCCAAGCGGAGTACGAAAGATTGCAGAAACGGGGCGTCGTGTTCCGCACCCAGCCGACGAAGGCCGGACCCGCAACCGTTGCCGTACTTGACGATACCTGCGGAAACCTCATCCAGATCTGTCAAGTCTAAGGCGGAACTACGACTCCCTGAGCCGCGGGCGTTCAGCCCGCGGCTCAGGGTAAATCTTTCCGCGTTCCCGCCTAGCCGCCCAGCAGCGTCAACACGTTCTGCGACTGCGCGTTGGCGATCGTCAGAATACTGTTGCCCGCCTGCACCAGAATCTGCGACCGGGTCAGCTCCGACGTCTCCGCCGCGAAGTCCGTGTCCCGGATCACCGATTCCGACGACGTCAGGTTCTCCGCCGTGATCTGCAACTGTCGGATGTTGGTCTCCAGCGTGTTCCTCTCGAAGGCTCCCAACCGGCCTCGAAGCACCGCCACCTGCGTGATCACTTCCGAGACGATCTTCGACCCCTCCTGGAACTTTCCGTTCCGCATCTCGTACCGCTGACCGCTCCGCAGATCGGAAAGATAGCCGAGCACCGCGTTGCCCAGCTTGTTGGCCTGCATGCTCCGGACGCCGATGTTCTCCTGCAAGTTCGTGTTCACCTGCGGGCCAAGCTGGAACAATGCTCCGCCGTCAGTCACCGCGAAGCTCGTCGTCCCGGCGGTTCCGGTCAGTCCCTGGGTACCGTTCCCGTACGCCTCAGCCAGAATCACCTCCAGGCCCAGCAGCGTCGAACTAAAACTTAATTTCAGTCCGTCCGACGTCGCTGAAATGCCGTTGACCGTGGCCTTCGCGTCTCGACCGACCCCTCGATTGACGATGCCGCCCTGGCGGTTTTTGACCGTGAAAACTCCCGTGCTGCCAACCTCCGTCACGCTGACAAAGGCGTCACTTCCGTAATCCTTGCTGTTGAACCTCAACCCGGCCGACGCCCCCGATCCGCTGGTCGTCGCGACGACTCCCGTCGCGTCCGTCTGCGTATTGATGGAGCTGGCCATCTGGGCCGTCGTGGCGCTGGCGGGGAACGTCAGGGTGATGATCCCTTCCGGTCCGCGGATGTCCAGCGTCACCCCGGTGGCTCCCAGGGCCGTCCCGGCGAAGCCGAGCTGCGCCTGTTGCGCCGACTGCGACACCTTGATCGCCACCCCGACGTACGGGTTGGATCCGAACTTCGCCCGAAGAACGCTGACGTCCGTCAACTTCGTCGACGAGATGCCGCTGGTGATGTAGTCCAACTCGCCGTTAATGACCTTGCGACCCGCGAACGTCGTGGTGTTGGCGATCCGGGTGATCGAGTCGATCGCGTTGTCGATCTGCAATTGGTTCGCGGCGGTTTCCTCGTCGGAGAACGCGCCGCTGTTGGCCGCCTCGACCAGCAGGGACTGGATGTCCGTGAGCAGCCTCTGCACTTCGTCCAACGCGCCTTCCGTGGTGGCGATCACGTTGATCGCCCGCGCGGAGTTGTCCACGGCCTGTTTGACCACTGCGATTTCCGACCGCAGCCGTTCCGACACGATCAACCCCGCCGGGTCGTCGGCGCCGCGGTTGATCTTCAACCCGCTCGAGAGCCGCTCCAACGCTTTCGTCAGCGCCCGTTGCGAGACCCCCAGATGACGCTGGGCGATCAGCGACGGCACGTTGCTGTTAATCCTTGACATGAGCAATCCTCCTTGACTATCCGTCCGAACTTACCGTCCGGCGGGACATGTCTCCGCGGGTTCGTTACCGCGTTCGATGGTTCCTATCGTTTTCCGGTCGTTCTCCGGACGGCGCCTCGCCGTCACTCGCCTGGCTCCGCTCATCCCTTCCCGAAGGCGGCGCGAAGTCCTCGTGGCCCAGAACGTCCGAGACGTCCTTGGGCTTGAGTCCCGCCGCCTGCTGATTTTCGCGTTTGATCGCCTCGTACACTTCCTTGCGATGCACCTGGATGTGCCGCGGCGCCGTGATTCCGAGGCGGACCTTGTCCCCTCGAATGTCCACGACCGTGATCTCGACTTCGTCGCCGATCATGATCGTTTCGTCGCGTTGTCGTGAAAGCACCAACATACCCGGCTCCTTCCATGTCATGCCGATGCGGCGTTCCGCCTGAACCTCGGGGAGCGGAGCCGCTCCGCCGCTCGGATTCATCGCCGGGGGGGAGGTCCACTCCCTCGCCACGCCGATCGTCGCCGAACGCGAACCCCCGGACCCGCGCATCTGCGGCGCACGGGCGGTGGCCCTTCCCTTGTGATTCTAGGCCTCTTGCCGTATGCATGACCACCCGATCCCTAGGCCGTCTTGCCCATTGCCGCCCGGGTCGGAATCCGCATCAGCGGGTGCCGGGTCGAATAACGCTTGTCGCTCAACACCAACTGCCTCGCCCGTCGATTGGTCACGTTCACCACCAGGGGGCCCTGGAGGTTCCCCGTCAGCAGGTCGTCGATCTTGTTGACGATCACGAACACCTGTCCATCACCCTGATTGGTCAGACCAATCTCCTCCAGATCCTCAACCTTCACCGGAACCTGGTAGTCCGCGACAAACAGCCTCGGATCACAAACCACGAACGCCAGATCCTTCGTGTCCACCGATTGAAGCCAGTAGAACCCGCTCCCCGGCCCCGTCTGCACCAGGGCATATTCATGCTGCGCCGGAAAGCCCAGGATCCCCTCGTCGAACACGATCAACCGACTCGGATCCACCTCCAACTGCCCGAAGCGCGACGTCTCGATACGCATCGCGAACCTCCCATGACCCGTGTCCATAGGCCGGCGCTCCTTGCGCGCGGCGATCGTTCGCAATCGCCGAGTCCAACGCGCAGACGCCCGCGCGACGCATCCGGCGCCGCGCCCCGGTCCCTCCAAAACCGGCGGCTTTGTTGTCGCACGGAATCCCGGTCATCCGGATTTCCCTGCGTCTTGCTTCCCCGGTGCGTGGTCATGGCGACGCACCGCGCCACTGCCTTCTGGTTGCCATCTCCCGCCGCCCTTCCCCTCAGCCGCATGGGGGCTACGAAATCGGCACCCAACATTCCTTCTCCAACTCTCCGCGCCCCGCGCTGCCTACCTCAGAAAATCCAGCAGCGACAGGTTACTGACCAGCGTGCTGGTCTGCAGCGTCGCCTGCAACCGGGTCATCGCGCCCTGCAAGCGCGTCGTCGCCTCGGCGAAGTCCAAGTCCTGGACCTGCGACAAGAAAGCCTTGGTGGTCAACGCCGCGTCCTCCAACTGCTGCCGCTTCGCCGTCATCGTCTGCGCCCGCGCGCCGATGATCCCGTGAATCCGAGTGACCTCCTGCCGCAGCCCGTCCAATCGGTCGCCGGCCGACGCGATCCCCGGCGTGTCGTCGCCGCGTAACGCGTTCTCCAAGTCCGTCAACGCTCCGATGATCCCTTCCGTGCGTGTCGGATTCACGTCGTTGCCGAGCAGTTCGACGGCTGTGCCGCCGGCCGTCTGCGGATGCAGCCCCAGATCGATCCCCGCCGTCGAAAGATTCGCCAGCGCCACCCGCAGCGTCCCCGTCCCGCCGGTCTTGTCTTCGATGCGGATGCCGTTGCCCGTCGTGGCGAACGCCGCCTCCACCGCCACGGTCGCCGCCGTCGCCGCCGCGTTGATCAGGTCGATCACGTCCCCAATCGTCGCGGCCCCGTCCAGATTGACCTCGAAGGACTTCCCATCCTTGGCCATAATCTGCAGATCCGTCTGCCCGCTCAGGTTGCCGACACCGTCGCCAAAGTTCAGCGAACTCAGCGGGGTGGCCGTGTTCATCGTGCGAATGCCCAGGTCCGTCGCCGTGGTTCCGTCGTTTTCTCCGATGGCCAGCGACGTTCCCGAAGCCTGGTTGAACACGTCAATGCCCGTCCCGGATTCGTTGATCCTCGCCAGGACGTTCACGCCCGCGTTGTTGATGGTGTTGATGATGTCCTGAACCGTCGTCGCCTCGGCGATGTCGATGGTCGCGCTGAGCGTCCCGTTGGTGATGATGAATCCGCTTTCCAGATCGATCCCCGCCCCCGCGGCGAGCGCCTCCACCGGCGTCAGTCGCGTCACCCGTGCCGTCAGCGCCCGGCCTTCGATCGTCGTGGAGCTGGGCGTCGGCGTCAGCAGACCCAGCCCCGACGCAATCGCCCCGTTGGAAAGGTCGGTAATCGACACCGCGTCGCCGCCCGGCTCCACCGAGATGCCGGTGTCTGACAGCGACGCGGTGACGTTCGCGCCGGCCTGCCCAGCCGCCGCGTTGATGGCCTCCACCACGTCGCCGATCGTGTCCACGGTGCTCAAATCGACGGTGAACACCCCGGCTCCCCCAACCTCGTTGAACACCAGCGTCCCTCGCGGAACGGCCTGGCCGTTAGCTCCCGTCACGTCGTCGAGCCGCGTCCCGTCGGTCAGAATCGGGGTGAGGTCAACCTCGGTTGTAATCGGATCGGACAACGCCCCGAACAGCTCGCTTCCGGGAACGTTGACCGCCGTGGACAGATCCTCGCTGAGTCGGGTGAACATCTCTCCGACGTCGCCCTGGTAGAGGATCCCGCCGACACCGTCCACGAAGGGCCTGGTCAGCGTGTCGCGTCCGCCGAAAAGGTATCGCCCGTTGAATTCGCGGTTGCCCACCATGATGAGCTGTCGGCGCATCGAACCGATGATCTCCGCCTCCGCTTCCCGCTCCTCCCGGCTCGAAAGGCTGCCGACCATCTGGCTGGCGATCGTGGACGCCTCGACCAGCAATGCGTTGATGTCCGACAGGGCGCTGTCCGCCGCCGAGAGGAAGTTGTCCCCGTGCATCGCGTTGGCCGCGAACTGCTGCTGCCGCAAGAGGGCCTCCGAGAGGTCCAAGGATCGGGCCGCCCTCGCCGGGTCTTCGCTCGGAACCACGAAGCTCCGACCCGACGATATCTGCGACTCGGAGAGGAACAGGTCGCGCTGGTTGCGGCGCAGGGCGTCCAGCACGAAGTTCGTGCGCAGCCCCTGACTCACTCGCGAAATGTTGACCGGACTTACCGCCATCCGCCTGCTCCCGACTTTCCCGCCGATGCGCCTCGTGCCCTATCCGTCACCGAATCAACGACACCAACTCCCCCAACAACTCGTCAACCACCGTCAGAAACCTCGCCGAGCCTTGAAATGCCCGCTGGAACTTCAGCATGGCCACCGCCTCCTCGTCGAGGTTGACTCCGCTGATGCTCTCCTTCTGCGCCTGCAGTGCCGAAAGAATGGACGACGATGCGTCCGCATCCGCGTTCGCCCCGGCCGCCGACACCGCCGTCGCGTTCGACGCCGCTTGGAATAACTCGGTCAGCGAACCCTGTTCCAGGGTCTTGCTCCTTTCGGTCGCCAGGGAGGCCATCCGCCCGGCGTTCACTCCGTCGCCGGGCAGCAGCACCGATGCCGCCGCGATCAGCGACGGATCGTTCGCGATCGTCTCCGCGACCCCGATGTTGGCCGCGTTCGTTCCCGAAAAGAACACGTTCACGCCCAGCGCCGCCAAAATCCCCGACGAATCCGCGCGCGGCGCCTGACCGTCGAACCCGAACACGAACGAGTAACCCGTATCCGCCGCGAAGGCGATGCGGTTGTCGCTGGTCACCGAAGCCGTCACGCCCTCCACCTGCTCGTTGAACGCGGACACCAGGGAATCCAGCGTCGTGCTTCCGGTGGACGGATCCGTCGCCGTGCTCGGCGGCGTGCCGTCCAGGGTCACCTCGATCCGGTACGCGACCGGCGTCTGCGTCGCGGTGTCCAGGACGGTGACGTAAAAGCCACCGCTGGTCACCGTCGTTTGAAGGCCGGCCGCCGCACTGTCCAACGCCGCCGCCGCGTTCAAGACGTCGAACTCTCCGGTCACTTCCGTGAACGGGCTTAACCCCTGTCCGTCGGCATGGACGTGATTCAGGTCGGCGATAACCGCAGCCGCCAGCTCGTCGATCCCTGCGATTCGGGCATAGGCGTCCTCGTCGCGAGCCTGCATCAGTCCCGCGATCTTGCCCCCGCCCAGCATCACTTGCTGTTTCGTGTCCTCGAACCGGACGCTGGTGCGCCCAAACTCGCCCTCGATCGAATGCACCGCGAGAAGCCCGCGAGAGTCCGCCCCCTGCACCAGCGCCTCGCTGCCGACATAGACGTTGACCGCTCCGTTGGGCTGCTCCTTGACCGTCACGTCCATCAGTTCGCTGAGTTTGCGGATCAAGGCGTCACGCTGATCCCGCAGCGACGTCGCCTGACTCCGCCGTCCGGCCTCCGCCGTGCTGATCTCTCCGTTGAGTTCCGCGATCTGCCGCGCCAGATCGTCCGCGTTGTTCACCAGCTGCTCGATCTGTCCGTCAAGATCCTCCCCCAGAGCCCCGAGCTGTCCGCGAAGCGTATGAAAACTCTCCGCCAGTTGCCGCCCCCCGCCGATCACCAGATCGCGGATCGCGGGATCCTCGGGAGTATTCTGCAACTCGTCGAACAGCAGCCAGAACTCGCTGAGGCGCGACCCCAGTCCTGCTCCGCTGAGGTCGTCGTAGAACGACTCGACCTGCGCCAGCGCCGATTGCCGCGCGGCTGCCCCTTCCTGCTGGCCGATCGCCAAACGCACGCGGCCCTCCAACGCCTCGTCGATCACCCTATGAATGTCGGTCAAAGCCACGCCCGCCCCGGGCTGCAAGTCCCGACCGATCAACTCGCCCTGCAACGGGTCCAGTTGCGGCGTCAGCCGCGTGTAGTCGGGGCTGCCCGCGCTGCTGATGTTGTTGCCGATCGTTTGCAGCGCGCTCTGATAACTCAGGATCGCGCTGCGTCCGATTTGCAATGACGAGTTCATCAGTCCCACCGCCGAATCTCCTCGCCTATCCGATGGTTTCGAACAGACACGCACCCGACCGCGACGCCACCATGCCTGCCGGCGAATACGACGGTCCGGCGGGCTCGCCCGGACGGACCGCCGCGAACACCCATGCAAGATGCCGCGTGATTTCCCGGCAGATCATCCCGGCCACGCGATGCGCCTGTTGAACCTTCAACACGGCGCTTCGAAGTTTCCCCGCCGCGTCGTTCAGGTTCCGCCGCTCCTGGTCACCCAATCGCCCCGCCAACCGCGACACCGTCAGGCACCGCGCCGCGCCCGGCGGCAGCGCCAATTCCTCACCGACCAGGTCGGTCAGTTGCCGCCGCAATCCTTCGCGCTCCTGCAAGCGCTGCACCAGCGACTGTTCGCGGGCCGCACACTCCTGCATCGCCGCCACGTCCGCGCGGCGCATCGCTGCGATCTTGCGGTCGATCAGCTCAAACAGCTCGTCCTGAAGTCCGGCCAAATGCCCGAACAGCCGAATCAAATCCGGCAGCCGGCTCGGCCCCCTGACCCTCGATAATCCCTGCCGCGTCACGCCGGCCATCCCCCGACCTCCTTCGACGCCTGCGCCTGACTGATCAGCCGCTGTTGCTTGGCAAGATGCCTGTAAACGGCGTCGCCGACGCCGCGCGAACTCGCCATCCCCGCCCGCTCCGCGAGGATGCCGTCGAGCTGCCCCCCGAACGCCTCCTCGCCGCGGCCGCCGTGGCCGAATCGCCCCTTCAACTGACTCTCCCGCATGGTCCGCAGCAGCCGTCCGTAGAAGACCGATCCGACGACCATTCCGCTGGTCTCCTTCAGGCGATGAAGATCCTTCGCTGTTTGCGACGCTGCCGCCGAGGCTTCCGTTGATCGCGTGACGTCCATTCCGTTAGCCCTCGTACATCAGCTTGGCGTGCAGCTTCCCGGCGCGATGGATCTCTTCCAGGATCGAAACCCGGTCCTTGAACGGAACCTTCAGCCGGTTCAGCGCTTCCAGAAGATCCTTGACGTTCGGCGAACGCGACTTCTCCAAGTCGATGGGGACGAAGTTCTGTTGATCAATGGTCGGACGGATCAGCGTGCCTTCGGGCGCGTTCCCCGCGACGGTCACGGTCAATCCCATCTGCGACACGATCACCGGAGAAATCCGCGTCTCGCCCGTGACCACGATCGTTCCCGCGCGGCGATTGATCGTCACCCGCGCCTCCCCCGCCTCCATCAGGATCGGGGTGCGCTCCACGTCGCGAATCCAGGAGGCCGGGTCACCCAACTGGTGGTCCGGAACCAGCACCACCACGTTCTTGCTGTCCACCGCAAGGGCCACCCGATCGACGTCGGCGGAAATGCTCAGTTCCTTGTCCACCGCCTGGGCGATCGACGTGGCCATCGCCCAACCCGCGTGCGCATCGTCGAGCACCAGTGTGAGGTAGGACCGCTTGGGTTCGATCCACGGATTGAGCAGGCCCGACCCGCGCAATTCCTCCCCCGCGGCGAGCACATTGACGAAAACGTCCCGCTCCAAGCGGGCGCCGTCGCGAATCACACCCACCGTCAGGGTCTCGGACTCCAGCACGATCGGCCCGGAGGCGAAGGCGAACAGCCCTTCCACCCGGGCATCGTGATAGACCAGCGGAGTGGACAACAGACGGCCGCCGACGAGGCTCGTCGCCGCCAGGGCCGTGACGTTGACGTTGGTCAATTCGCCTTCGCGCCCGCCGTTCTCGGGAACCACCGCCTCGACCATCACCATCGCGGTGTTCTTGCTCGCCTCGACCTCTTTGAGTGATTGCACCTCGGCGCCGAACCGGGCCGTCATTTCGGCGACCGCGCGCATCGTCGGAGCATACTTGCTTCCGTCGCCCGTGCCTTTCAGCCCGGTGACCAGGCCGTATCCGATGAGCACGTTGCGCCCCTGACCCTGTAAATGGGTCACATCGCCGACCCGCGCCGTGGGGAACTGCGCTGGCGCCGAGGGCGCCGCCAGGGCGAGTGCCACCACCATCCTTGCCGCAAGACTCCGCACGCCGGTGCTCCTAGAACGGCTTCAACATGTCCAACAACTTGGTCACCCAACCTCGGGTCGCCACCGACCGCAGCGCGCCCGCATTGGACACGCTGACCACCTTGTCGGCGATCTGCGTGCTCAGCACGGTGTTGTCCGAGGTCACGTCTTCCTTGCGGCACGTCCCGGTCAGCGTGATCTCGCTCGATTCGTCGTCGTGGGTGATCTTGGCCCTGCCTTCCACTACCAAAAGCCCGTTGGGCTTCACGTCCAGAACCTTCGCCGCCAGCCGCGTGGTCATGCGGTCTTCGCGCGACGAGTCCCCCTTCGACTTCGACACCTGGTCGTACTTGTAGTCGATGTTGGGCTTTCCGCGTCGGAACGTCGCGGCCCCGATGCCTCGGTCGATCGGTCGGATGAACGCATCCAGCTCGCTCTTGACGTCGAACTGTGTCTTGGTCTTCAGGTCCGAATCCGCCTCCCACTGCCGCTGCTCGCGGACGATGACGGTGATCAGATCGCCGGGCTTGAACGACTTGGGCGGCAGCGGACGCTGCGCCGTCCACGCGTACCGGGTGTACACGGCGTTTCGCGGTGCGTCCTGCGACTCGCGCGGCAGCTTTTCCACCGGCTTGATCGCGTCGAGCTGGCGCTTTTTCGCTCCCAGCGACGAAGTCTGCGCCGGGGCCGAGGCCGCACCCGACCAGGTCAGCAAGACCGCGACAAGGCAGATTCGCTGCGGCTTCATCATTTCGATCCCCCATCCACTAGGACCGTGCCTTTCCGTTCGGGACGGACCATCCCCACCGCGACTTCGCCCGGTCCAATCACGATGGCGTCAAACTCCGAACGCCGATCGTCCACCGTCTTCACCTTGACCGTTTCGTCGAGAAGTCCGTCGCCCATCGCTTTGCCCGTGGTCACCACTCGGACCGGTCCCGACACCGAGTTCACCGTGACCAGCTGACCCCGCAGCACCAGCGGCACAGGAGCCAGCATGTCCGACTCAATCATCGTTCCGGCGGCGATCACCCGCTTGGCACGCTGTCCGACGGCGACCGCCGCGTCGTCCAGGCCCAGTTCGTCCACCCTCACGAAGCCCAACCGAACCAACTCGACGTCGGAGGCGGAGATCGCTGCGTCCTGATTGATGCTTCGCCTGGCCACCAGCACCGCCCTGGTCATGGTGACCTGGACCACCAGGGGGACCGTTTGCAGCGTTACGCCGTCGGCGACCACGTCCACCTCGACGGGAATCAGTCCCAACGGAAACGCGCCGCGTCGACGGATGCGGAACTCGTACGACGGACCCGAAAGCTCCAGCACGTTCTCCGACGTGTGATCGAAGGTCACCTCCGCCGAACCTCGGTAACGCGCTAACTCGCCGTTGAAGTGCTCCAGGACCGCGCGGCGTAGGGTGAGTCCGACGTCGTCGTCCTTCACGTCCGCCGGATCTGTTTGGGCTTCCGGCTTTGGCTGCTTTCTGTTGGGGGCAACCGAAGCGGGCGTAGCCGAGCCGGGGCTTCGGCGTTCCAATTCCCCGCCGTTGTGGTCCTGTTTCGGGGGCGCTGGGTTGGCCGGCCGGGTGATGGCGCATTCCGTCGCTCCACCCAGTGTGACCTGTCCCATGTTGATTCCGCCGGTCTTGAGGGCGGTGCGAACGAGTTCGACGTGGACCACACGCGATCCGCCGGCAACGGGAGCGTCCGCCACGATGATCCCCCCGATCCGCTCCAACGCAGCCGCGTCAAACCCGCGCAGCTCGCAGAGGTCGTCGAGGCGAACCGAGTCACTCACGACAACTGCGGTCGGCCAAACACGCAGCGTTCCGCCCGCCGAAGCCGTCCCACCCAGGAGGGCGGACAGCAGCGCCGAGGCGACACCCGCAGTGAAGAGACGGCCATGCGGCAAGCCAAGGTCGAGCAAAGTCGCCCCTCGTGGCTCTTCGTTGCGATCAGAATGACGGCTGTTGCTCATGATCCTTTCCGTCCGACGCTATGGCTTCCGCCGATCACTAGAAGCGTCTCAGGTTCGACACAATCTGCAGCGATTCATCCGCGCTCTGGATGGATTGACTGTTCAACTCAAACGCCCGCTGCGTGGTGATCAGGTCGATCAGCTCACGGACCGGATCAACGTTGCTGATTTCGAGGTTCCCCTGGGCGAGCGATCCCAGCCCATCGGTCTGCGGCGGACCCGTCACCGGCGCGCCCGAGGCATCGGTTTCGAGGTAGAGGTTGCGCCCAACCTGCTTCAAGCCCTCCGGGTTGACGAAGCGCGCCAACTCAATCTGTCCGACCGAACTGAGCGTATTGGCACCCTGCTGGCGTACGCGGACCTCGCCGTTGCGACCGACGATCACCTCGATGGCGTCAGCGGGAATCGCTATGGGCGGCTCTAACACCGCCCCGTCGCTGTTTCCCAACACCACGTTGCCAACCGCGTTTTGAGCGAAGTTCCCGGCTCGCGTGTACGCGGTGACCTCGGCGCCGTCCTGAATGGTTGTCACCTGGTAAAACCCCTCGCCCTCGATCTGCAAATCAAGGGGGCGACCGGTCGGATCCACGGTTCCCGGCTCGAAGTTCAACTGCGTCCCCGACACCTTCACGCCCGTCCCCACCACAACTCCATGCGGAATCGGTTCGTCCTGGGCGTTCAACGCGCCCGGTTCGCGCTTCACCTGATACAAAAGATCCTCGAAGTTCACGCGCGAGCGCTTGAACCCGTGCGTGTTGATGTTCGCCAGGTTGTTGGCCACAACGTTCAGCTTCTCGTCGAGCGCCCTCATGCCCGACGCGGCTGCGTGGAGTGCCATAATCGCCATCTAGGTGCCGCCTTCCTTGCGAAAAACGCCTAGGCCATCCGCCCCAGCGTGGTTACCGCCTGTCCGGTCAATTGGTCTTGCAGTTGCAGCATCGTCGCGTTCATCTGATACGCGCGGGAAACCTCGATCATCGAGGCCAATCCCTCGACGGCATCGAAAGTCGAGCCTTCGCGCGAGGCGGACACGATGGCGCCCGTCGCGGGGACCATTCTTCCGGTCGTCGACTCGAACAGGTTCTCACCGCTTTTTCGAAGACCGTCCGGCTCCTCGCCATTGAACAGCCCGACTCGACCCACTTCGGTGGTTCCCTGTCGCACCATCCCGCCTTCGGATACGCGAACGGCGTCGCCGGCTGGATCCACCAGGATGGGCACGCCACCATCGTCATGAACGCGCCACTGCCCCGATTCGGTGGCCAGGATCACTTCGCCGGCTGAGTTCACCGCAAACTCTCCGTTCCGCGTGTAGCGTTTCGACTCGCCGTCGCCCACCTCGAAGAATCCGTCGCCGCGAACGGCGACGTCCAGCGAACGCCCGGTCGACTCGATCGGCCCTTGCTGCCGGCTAAACTGCGTTGGAAGCACGTTCACGCCGCCGGACATTCCGTCGAGAACGGGATGAGCCGCCGACGCCCCGTCCGCCGAGGCGCGGCTTTCGACGCGACGCTGCATGACCACGGCCAAGTCGTGCTTGAACCCGGTGGTGGACGAGTTGGCGATGTTGTTGGCCAGCACCGTTTGGCGGTGATCGCTCACCTTCATCCCCGCCGCGGACAGCCAAAGCCCGTAACTGCTCACGGATGCACCTTCGCTTCGTGCGTCAGGTCGGCTCTAAGTCGAGGCGGCGATGACGACTCGCCCCCATAGAAGAACTTCGCGCCTGATCGCAGGCCCGGGGGGTGTACGGCGAGCGCCCCGGCCGTGGCGTCAATAACGCGCCCCAGCTCAGCCCAATCCAGGGCCAGCAAACCGCAGCCCTGGGCTGTCGCATGTGGGACGTTCTTAATCGGGGTTCGCACGATTCGTCTCCCGGCTCGCTCGCTACGGACTCGACACGTTGGGCGCGGTCCTTAGGCGAACGTGGGGGGCGAGATAAGACAACAGCTGTGCCAAGACCGTCCCGGGACCAACCATCTGCCGAACGAAACGCCGACCGATAGTGTCGCAACATATGTATTTTAAATAGTTTATGACGCATGACGTTTTTTTTGGGGCAGCCGCGTAGAAGCCCCAGATGAGGATTGGCGGAGGCGCAGAACCTGCTCCGAGTCGGCAACAACCGCATGCACGGCGACTGGCTTTCGGCATTGCTGCCTTGGAAATGAGGCAGGCGTCCGCCGGGATCGGGATCCAGGTTCGGGCGAGCTGCGACCGACAGGAAACGACGTGCAAGGGGCGCAAATGGATGTTCCCAGCGCCGCGCGGGCTGTATGCCCGTGGCTCACCCAAGGGCGGGTATCAGTACCAAATCTGGCTGGACCTCCATCGTGGAGCAGGTCAGGCCACATGGGCAATCCCGCGTCAGGACCGAAGTTTTCCGTGCTGCGCGGTACCGGTGGCGGATTCGTCCCGACGGCTACAACCTGAATCAAGAGTCCGGCGCTTGGGACCGGCGAAGACTGTCGCGAACTTGCGCCGCGGATTGGCAAAAGCGATTCGCCCCTCGCGTAGCTTGCCGGCCGACCGTAATTCGCTTACTCTCTTGTTGGATTACGATCTTTCTTGATCGATCCCCTTCCCGAGTTCCGCCTGTTCGCACAGGTCGCACTCCCGAACCGGACTGGTCACGGCAGTTCCGTTGATGATGCCAGATGAAGAAGACCAGTTGCTAACTATTTTTGAGCCTCCCCAAACGTGGCGCCGCAACGCCGAGGCCCACGATGGAAGAGGCGAAGCGGTTCGCTACGAAGATTCTTTGTGCCTTCCCGGGGACGCAAAGGCGGCTTCGTGTCTGCTTTTCGACCGGCCGAGCACATGCGCTCAGCTCGAGCCGTTCGATCGGCACATCTACGGCAAAGGCGCAGAATCGGGCTGGTCGCTCAACGACTCGGAGATGGACGCAAAGGCGGCGCTCCAGAAGTTCAACGGGTGCGCCGGAGCGTCCCTGGAATGGCTGCCCAAGCGGATCGAGTCCTTGCCTGTTCGGCGGGGAAACGCCGGGCATGAACCACGATTTCAGGATGGTTGGATTTCTGAAAAAGTGAAGTTCGACGTGCGCAAGGAGACATGAGCCGCTGCGTCGATGACGCGTGAAGCTGAAACAAGAGCGTTTTTCTGCGGAAGACGGATGGATGTGATCAAGGAAAGCCCATGGCCAAGAAGAACAGACCCTCAGTACAGAAACGTGAACGAGAGCAAAAGAAGCGCGACCGAGAGCGCAAGAAGGCTGAAAAGGCCGCTCACAAACGCGAGCGGCGCGGCGAGCAAGCTGTGTCGGAGCAGTCGGAAAGGCCCGCCGGCAGCTTCTGATTCCCAGGGCAGAGAATTCCGTCGCCGATCCTGCCTATCATGTTGTATCAAGTGGGCCTGAAGGTGCGCCAACGATCGTAGGTCGTCGCGGGCTGAAGCCCGCGGCCCGCCAGGTACCTTGCGGATCCCTACTGAATCATCGACGTACCTGGACGGCAGCCCGTGGCCGCCGCTCCAAGCTCAAACCGATGAATGGATGGTGAACGATGCTAACAGTGACGACTGCGGCGCTGGACAGACTTTCCACAAAACTGGCGGGCAAAAAGGCGGCCGACGATAGCGCGATGCGGTTTACGCGGAAGCCGGGAGGATGGAAGCTGCACTTCGATCATCCTCGGCCGGCGGACGAGACCTTTATTCACGAGGGAAAGAAGGTTCTCGTGTTGAACGAAAGGGCCTCCAAGGGCATGGCGAACATGACCCTGGAGGTGGCCAATACCGAGGTCGGGCCTCGACTCAAGCTGCGGGGCGTCTTGAGCAGCGAGAGCTAGGCATGGAGCTCCCACGCCGCGCTCGCGGTGATGAGCTTTTACGGTCGGGCGAGCTGAGCGATCTTCGTCAGCGGCTGCGGCTGATCGCGGCTGGACATGATCTGACAACGGTCATCGCGTGCGCCTTCGACCATCGCACGCGCATGTTGCCCTTCTGTCGTGCGGATGTGCGGATGGCGCCCGCGGGGGTGCGGGCCATCGGGTCGGCCATGGTCGATGCGGGCTTTCCCAAGACGCGCATCGTATTGCAGCAGTGGAACCGCAAGTTCCGCCCATCGCAGATGCGGTTGGACGGACGCCTACCCGACGTGTTCATGATTTCCAGCATGCAACTCCACTCCGCGGCCCGCGAAGCGCTGATCCGCGATGCGTGCAAAATCGACCTTGCGCATCGGCCGTTGATCATCGCCGGGGGGCCCAAAGCGGTGTATGAACCCTGGGATGCGTTCAGCTCCGACCCGCGTGATCCGTGGGCCGCGGATGTCGCCGTCACCGGCGAAGAGTACGTCCTGCTGAACCTGCTGGAGGTGTTGCTGTCGATCCGCGCGGACAAGGAATCTCTGCGAAATACGTTTGTGCGGGCACGAAGTTGCGGGGCTCTCGACGGCGTTCCCGGCCTGGTGTACGCCAGAACCAACGATGCCGGTGTCGCCGAAGAGCTCGTCGACACCGGTATGCAGCGTCTCGTGGGCGATCTCGACGAATTGCCTCACCCAGTTCTGGGCTACCAGTTGCTTGAAGCGCCAAGCTCGCGGGCAACGCTTGGGAGCCGTGCGCTCCCGGCCGATCGCATCCGGAAGTACAGCCCGATCTCCTCGCTGGTCTTGACCTTCGGTTGCAAATTCGCTTGTCCGTATTGCCCGATTCCCGCCTACAACCAGCGGCAGCACCGGGTGAAGAGCGGGCCGCGGATTGCGGACGAGTTCCGCCGCCTGAATGGCGAATACGGGCTTTCAACATTCTTCGGCGCCGACGACAACTTCTTCGACGACAAGAAGCGAACGGTTGAGATTCTGGATACCCTGGCTCGAAGCGAGATCGGCGGCCTGCCCATCCGGAAGAGAATCCGCTGGGGGACCGAGGTTACGGTTCACGACACCTTGCAGATGCGGAATCACCTGCGGCTCGTTCGGGAGTCCGGCGTTCGCGCACTTTGGGTGGGTGTCGAAGACATGACCGCAACCCTCGTGAAGAAAGGACAGAGCGTAAGCAAAACGGTCGAGGCGTTTGGACTTCTGCAAAAGAACGGCATCTGTCCCATGCCGATGATGATGCACCACGACGCGCAGCCGCTCATCAGCCGAGGGCCGAAGCCCTATGGCCTTCTCAACCAGATAGATATCTTGCGGAAGGCCGGCGCGGCGAGCATGCAGGTTCTCATGCTTGTACCCGCGACAGGCTCAAAACTTTTTTCCGGCACGTACACATCGGGAATGGTGTATGAGAGCGTCGCCGGTCGGCCCGTCGAGGAACACATGCTCGGCGGGAATTACGTCGTGGCATCGCATAGCCCAAAGCCTTGGCGAAAACAGGCCAACATCCTGATGGCCTACCTCTGGTTCTACAACCCCGTGAGATTTTCCGTCGCTTTGGTGCGGCCCAAGAGCAAGCTCTATCTGGCCGATGCGGCCTGGCAGTTGACTGGCATGTGGGGACTGGCGCAGACGGTCCGCAGAACCTTCGGCTGGCTCGTACGACTGCGCTGGGGGAAGATCAAGCGGAGGCATTCGCCGCCGATCAGCAAGATTCCCATGGTGGCCGCGGAGGGCGGCCCGGCTGATCACGACCTGTCCGGCGCTCGCCGCGCGGACTTCGTTGAGATCGGCGGATCACCCGCCGTCGCATCGACTCCGACATTCGCCTTGCCGATTCTTTCGCGGCAGTAGGCAGCGGACGAACCATCGACATCCAGCCAACCGAAGGCGCAGTGCATCCCGCATTTCCTCCGCGACCTGCCGGCGCACGCCCGTTGCGACGCCCGTGGGCGGCGGGCAAAAACACTGCGCTACGCGTCGAGGCGTTTGCCGGGGCCTTGGTCGCGTAGTTCGTGGATTCGGTCGCGGAGCCGAGCGGCCTTTTCAAACTCCAGCGTTTCGGCGGCTTCGAGCATTTCCTGTTCGAGCAGGGCGATGAGTTCCGTCTGGTCCATCTCCTCCTCGGAGGCATGGACGGCTTCGGCGGCGACGCGGTGGGCGCTGACGAGGCGCTCCAGGCTGGAGCGAATCCCCTTGGTCACCGTCTGGGGGGTAATTCCATGCTGTTCGTTGAAGGCGAGTTGTTTTTGTCGGCGGCGGTCGGTCTCGTCCATCGCGCGTTGCATGCTCGACGTCACGGTGTCGGCGTAAAGCACAACCTCGGCGTTCACGTTTCGCGCGGTCCGCCCGATCATCTGAATGAGTGAGGTTTCGCTGCGGAGAAATCCCTCCTTGTCGGCGTCGAGGATGCACACCAGCGACACTTCCGGGAGGTCCAGGCCTTCACGCAGCAGGTTGACGCCGACCAACACGTCGAACTTGCCTTCGCGAAGCTCCTTGATAATGGCGATCCGTTCAAGGGTCTCGATGTCCGCGTGAAGATACTTGCCGCGCAGACCCTCCTGTTGAATGTATTTTGAAAGATCCTCGGCCAGGCGTTTGGTGAGCGTCGTCACCAGCACGCGTTCGCCGGCGGCGGCCCGCTGGGCGATGCGTTGCAGCAGGTCCGGCACCTGACCGCGGGCCGGAAGAACCTCGATGGGCGGATCGACGAGGCCCGTAGGGCGAATGATCTGCTCGACCACCTCGCCGCGGCACAGTTCCAGTTCCAGCGGTCCGGGGGTGGCGGAGACCAGCAGCACCTTGTGCCACATGCCGGCGAATTCTTCTCCGCGCATGGGGCGGTTGTCGAGGCAACTGGGCAGGCGGAAGCCGTGCTCGACGAGCGTTTCCTTCCGCGCCCGATCGCCATTGTACATGCCGCGGATCTGCGGCAACGTCGCGTGCGATTCATCCACAACGAGCAGAAACTCCTTCGGGAAATAATCGACGAGCGTGTACGGCTTGGCCCCCGGGGCCGTGCCGTTGAGATGACGGGAGTAATTCTCGATTCCCGAGCAGTACCCGACCTCGCGGAGCATTTCGACGTCGTACTTGGTCCGGGCCAGAAGCCGCTGGGCCTCCAGCAGTTTTCCGTGGCGCCGGAACTCCTTGACCCGTTGATCGAGTTCTTCAAGGATGGTGCGGGTGGCCGTCTCGACGCGGTCCTGGGGCATGACGTAGTGGACGGCGGGGTAGATGAACACGCGGTCCAGCTTGCCCAGCGATTGCCCGTTGAGCGGGTTGAGGGCTTCGAGGTTGTCGATCTCGTCGCCGAACATCTCGATGCGGTAGGCGAACTGTTCGTGGGCCGGGTACAGCTCGACGACGTCGCCGCGGACGCGGAACGTGCCCCGCGACAGCTCGAAATCGTTCCGCGTGTATTGCAAATCGACGAAGCGCTTGAGCAGCTCGTCGCGGTCCATGGCCGGTCCGACCTCGAGCACGATGACGCTGGACTTGTAGTCCTCCGGAGACCCCAGGCCGAAAATGCACGAAACGCTGGCGACGATCACCGCGTCAGACCGCGAGACCAGGGTGCTGGTGGTGCTGAGGCGGAGTCGATCCAGGTCGTCGTTGCGCGAGGCGTCCTTCTCAATGTAGATGTCCCGCTGAGGGATGTAGGCCTCGGGCTGATAGTAGTCGTAGTAGCTGACGAAGTACTCGACGCCGTTGTGCGGGAACAGCTCGCGGAACTCCTCGTAGAGTTGGGCGGCCAAGGTCTTGTTGTGCGAGATCACCAGCGTCGGGAGCCCCAGGCGGGCGAGCACGTTGGCCACCGTAAAAGTCTTGCCGGAACCGGTGACGCCGAGAAGGCACTGGTGCTTGGCGCCGCGCTGGAAGCCCTCGACCAGGCGCTCGATCGCCTGGGGCTGATCGCCCTTGGGCGTCATGGGGGTCACCAGCTCAAAACTCCCGCCGATGGAACGGCGATGATGAGCGGTGGGAACGTGCATAAAGATGCTTCCTTCGGCGTGGCCGAGCGCCTCTCCAATGCGCCACCGCCCGGGTCACCACGGTCAGCCCATCGGGACGTCGCCGGAATTCGCAACCCGACGCGTGCAACTACCGGCGTGCTCGTACTTCCGCCGCAACCACCAGGGGGTCTCGGGTCCGAGCGTTCCGAAGCGTTCGGATGAGCGTAGCGTCGACGAAGCCGGCGTCACGGAACTCCTTCAGGAAGGCCCCGCCCTCCTTAGCTCCGGCGATTCACGCAAACCAGTTGGACTCGTTTTCCTGCTCCGTACGCGGAAGCGGCGCCGTAAGGACGAGCTCAGCAACAAAAGCAACGCCACCCGGCTTCATGACCCGGGCCAACTCGCTGAACACCGCTGTTCGAAACGGATTCAGATTGAAGATCCCGTTCACGATCGCCACGTCGATCGACGCCGCCGGGCACGGCAATGTCTCTGCTTCGCCGAGCCTCAGAGTAAGGTTACTGCAACCTGCCGCGGAAGCCGCTGCCCTCGCCCGCGCCAACATGGCCTCGCTGAAGTCAATGCCCATCACGCAGCCGGCCGGACCGACCCGACGCGCCAAGATGATCGAGTCCAGGCCCGCGCCGCAACCGAGGTCAAGCACGGACGCTCCAGGCGGAACCTCGGCGAAAACTGAAACGTTGGACACGCCGGCGAACGCCTCAACAGCTTCCGGTGGCAGCGAATCGAGAATGGTTTTGGGATAGCCGAGGCTCTCAGCGAACCCGCGACCGACCGGGAACGCATGGATGCGGTCGGGGTAGGTCGCGGCCGCCGAGTACGCGGCCCGCACGCCATCGCGCAATCGCTGTTCCGCGTTCAGTCGAGCATCCTCCGCAAGTGACGCCGTGCCTGCCTTGCCCGATGTACTGTTGCCTGCTGTGGATCCTTGACCAAAGCCTCATCCGGCGCAAGCATCGGGGCGACAACCTCGATCCGCAGGAACCATGTCGCTCCGCCGGGGTTGACGGCACGAACGCTCAGTATAACATGTCCGGAACCTACGAGTGGGCCGGGAGATCGGCTCGTCGTGTTAACAGCCCCCATCGTCTAGTGGCCTAGGATATCAGGTTCTCATCCTGGAGACAGGGGTTCGACTCCCCTTGGGGGTAGTTTCGCGGGCTGGTAACGGCCCGCGTTTTCTTGCGCTGAGTGTGCGGGCGGGTGGGTTCCTTGAGATGCCCCCACCCCACGCGCGACCTCTCAGCGGCATTCTTGAGAGCGATAAGCTCCTGGCGAACATTCCAGACGCCGGTTCAAAGCACCGATAGAGGCTCTCGACAACGGGCACGAAACACCCTTGCCGCGATCGCGCGAGCTGACACCTTCGGTCGGGGTAGCCCGTGGACGCACGGACGGGATGCCGGGGCCATACGGGGTTCTTCCGGGCGCTTTGATTCTCGCCAACACTCGACGACGACTGAAAACCGCCGGCGGACGAGCCGCCGCCAGCGCCCGTTTCCGGCCGAGGGGCTAGAGTGGAAAGGGCCTGGGGGGGTTCCACCGAGTGTTGTACGGAGCCACGTACCATGCTACAATCGGTAGCGGGTTCGTGGAGTTACCCGCGGGCCTGAGGGATGCCTGGACAATTAAGGAGAACGAGTCTTCGCAGCCGCCGCCTCACCTCTGGATAGCCGTGTGTTGTTGCTGAACGCGCACTACATGGCGATGCGCGTCGTCAACGTACGACGCGCCGTCAGCCTGCTCTTCAAGCGGGACGAGACCGACAACCCCGTCGCCGAAATCATCAGCATCGAGGACGGTCGATACGTTTCGTACAACTTCGAGGACTGGGCCGAGCTCAGTGCGTTCAAACACGAGTTCGAGCCGACGCAACACGATTGGATCCGCACGGTCCGTCTGCACATCGCCGTTCCGCGGATCGTCCGGGTGCTGACTTTTTCGAGGGTTCCTCGGCAGGACGTGAAGTTCAATCGCCGCAACCTCTTCGCGCGGGACAACAACACGTGTCAATACTGCGGGAGGCGATTCCCGACGACGCATCTGAGCCTCGACCATATCGTTCCCCGGTCGCGCGGCGGCGTGGCGTCGTGGGAGAACATCGTCTGCTCCTGCACCCGCTGCAACGTTCGTAAGGGCGGCCGGACGCCCCATGAAGCAAACATGCGTCTGGTCCGCCGACCGCTCAAGCCGCGGCGCAACCCCGTGGTGACCATCACACTCTGCGACAACCGCTACGCCTCGTGGCGGCAGTTCCTTGACGCCGCGTATTGGGACGTCGAACTGAAGTAGCTGTCGAATCAGAGGGATTCACGGTCAAGTGCATCGCCTGACCCCCTGTGTCCCTGCTTGGCGATGGGGGAGGCTTTCAGGCGACCGGCACGGCTGACCGTGACGTGCCGTCACGCCGCGACGGTGAGACAGCGAATCTGGTCTGCTCGAAGTGAGATCAAGACCATCCCAGTCTTCGCGTACCCTGGCTTATCGGAACCTTCCGCACATCGAAGTAATCACGGATCCGCGTTTACGATCGGTTTTCGATTGTAAGGTACAGGTAAGGCCGGCGCGCCAGCAGCGGCGCGAACGGTTCATGGAGGCGTTGGAACACGATGGCGAATTTCAGGCCGCCCGCTACCCGCGCTGACAGTTTCGATTCTGCGGCGTCCGGCGACAGGACGTCGGCGGGCATCGTGTCGGCCCCCGGTGCGGTTGTCGGCGAGCGGATATTCGACGAACGACGCCACGAGCGAAAGCCGTGGACGACCACGCTCACCGTCTGGGTGAAGGATCGGAGCGGCGCATGGAACATGCCTCGGAAGCTAACCGTCGCAACCCATGACATTTCGCCGGGCGGGTTCAGTTTCTTCTACCAACAGTTCCTGCACGTCAACACCCTGGTAAGCGCGCGCTTCGACGGTTTGCCGAGCAAGCCGGTGCTGCTTGGCGTCGTCGCCAACTGCACATACCTAGACGGCCAGTATCGGGTCGGCGTGCGGTTCGTTGACGTGATGAGCTGCGACCCCCAACTCGGCTGACGGCCAAGTTCCACGGCGCCGCCGCGGTGTCCCGGCAGAACCCGAAGAATCAGGGGCGGCGGAGCAGAAGACTACCGGGCAACGCTCACCTGGCCCGCTGAGTCCCCAGCCCAGTGAGGCTTTCTAGACGCCGACAGCGGCACGGACTGCGCAACCACACCGCGGTAGACCTCGACGATGGCGCCGGCCGCCGCTTCCCAGGTAAACCGCGAGGCCCGAAGCAACCCCAATCCCGCGAGTCTTTTTCGGCAGTTTTGATCCGCACAAATCCGGTGCAATGCGCGGGCGGCTTCCGCCGGTTGGTCCGGATCGACGAGCACGCCCGCTTCGCCGACGACTTCGGGAAGGGCAGCGCGATTCGCCGCGATCACCGGGCAGCCGTGGGACATGGCCTCGACAATCGGCAGGCCGAACCCCTCGTCGGTGGAGAGGAGCATTAGCGCCTCCGCCCGGCGATACGCCCGCACGAGGTCCGATTCGCTGAGCGCATCGAGGAATCGGACCGGTGCATTCTGCGGCAGCGTTTGCATGACTTCCTTTGCGGCGGGGCACAGCGCATCTTTCCGACCGGTCAGCCACAATTCGAGCCTGGGGTCAAACGCTCGCCAGTATTCGAGCATGGCTCGCAGCAGCCCGGAGACGTTCTTGCGCGGTTCGTGCCCACCGACGTACAGTACGAATTCCGGCGGCGGCGATCCCTCGGCGTTTGTGCCGCCTGGCAAAGAAGGCCGTGCGCCTCCGTCAGACTGATCGTGCGACGAAGACGACCCGCCGCCGGGCGGAGTCACCCCGTTGGAAACAACGAGGACGCGGTCGCCGGCGACACCCAGTCGGTCCAGCAGTTGCCCGCGCGTGAACGCGCTGACGGTGGTGATCGCGGCGGCCCGGCGCGCCGACCATTGGACGCCGGCTCGATAAGCCCATCGGTCGCGCCGTAGGGCGAAGTACTCGCCCGGTTTGTCCCACGGGATCAGATCATGGATGGTCAGCACGCTCGGAACGGGGCAGGCGAAAGGGATGCCGCTGTTCCATGTCGCGTGAAACACGTCGGCACTGCTTCGGCGAATCAGCGCCCGCAGCCGAGTCTCCTCCCACCACAGACGGCGAGAGGGACTGCGGTCTTTGCGTCCAAACGAGGAGGGAGCGACTTCCACGTCGTCACGATGGGTCCAGGGCGAATGCTCGTCGTTTCCGCAGAGCACAATCACGCGCACGTCATCGCGTTGGGCCAACTCGTCGACGAGGCTGGTGACCATTCGCGCGATGCCGGAGAACCTCCCGACGAGCATCCGAGCATCGAGCAGCACCCGCAGGGGACGGTGCGTCATTGGATGGCCCTCCGCGCGACGCAACACAGGGTCTGCCCGCGCCAACGCAAGCCGGCGACGGAGGATATGGCCTGGGCATGGCGCGTCACCATCCGCCGCGCCCGCCAGCCTCCGGGGCATGCGCGGTAATTGCGGAAGAGCGGGAGTCCAAGGGTGCGAAGCTCGTCGACGACCAACCCGGATCGCTGCACAGTCGCGGGCAACGTAAGCCGGTCGTAAATCCGAACGTGCGTGGGGTCAGCAAAAACGCTCGGATCGCAGAAGCAGGCGTTGGGCGTCAGCAAGATGAGGAGGCCGCCGACCTTGAGCACGCGACGCCACTCGCGCAAGACCCGCTCGGCGTCGGGAATGTGCTCGATGACATGTTGCGCTGTCACGGCGTCCAGCGCCTCGCCGGCAAGGGGGAGTCGTTCACCTCGGGCGACGAGCAGCGGTACGTTGGGTCGGCGCGATCTCGTCAGCGACAGGCCCTCTCCACATAGGTCCAGGCCGATGACCCGCGAGCGCCCGATCCAATCGAAGAGCGAGCCCGAGCCGCAACCCACGTCCAACACTCGGGAGGCGTGTTTCGGCAGGCGTTGTTGAATCCATGCGGCCTCCATTTCGAACTCAGCCCCGTGGCCGCGATGGGCGAAATGGGCCTCCACGCCGCCGAGCGGGTCCGGGATCGGCCGTGGCGCGGAGCCGATGGCCGCGGGGCGGGCGGCGTCTGCGAATTCAAATGTCGCGGCGGCGGTCATCGCGGCGGATGCGGCAAACCGCACCGTCCCATCACGATCAGCGACATGCCCATGATTCCATCCAGGACCGAGCGCGTATCGACCCAGTCCACGGGTCGATGAAAAACATTGCGAAGCCAATGATCTCCAACCGATTGCCAGAACCCGACGCAATCGCTGGACAAATCCTGCAAGCCGGACTGCACGGCAAGCCGACGCAGTTCGCGCCGACCGTAGGGCAGCTCGACCCCATAGGGCCACCATCCGCGGCGCTGCAGGTACCATTTCCATGCGCGATACGGGAGGCACGCCGCGTGGGGAACGCTGATGACCGCCAGTCCGCCGGAGTGGAGCGCCGCCACGTGAGCCTTGACGGAGCGGAGTCGATCTACTCCCTGGAAATGCTCGATCACTCCCGACGAAAGAGCGACGTCGAACTTCCCCGCGAACTCCTCCATTGCAAACATGTCGCCGCGAAGGAACTCGGCGGTCAGTCCCAGACGTTGAAAGCGAGCGCGGGCTTGATCGAGGCCGGCGTCACTGGCATCCAGGAGCGTAACGCTCGCTCCATGCTCGGCGAGCAACGCAGACCAATCCCCCCTGCCGCTTCCCAGTTCGATTGTTCGCAAGCCCTCGATACGCCCGAATGCGCGCGCGAGGCGATCGGTCATCCGTCGCCAGCGCGGGCTACGACGCTCGCGGGCCAGCAGGGCATCGTCGCGTTCCGCGGTCGGGGCGTGGGTCCATACCCGATCCCAGACCGTTTCCGCGGGGGCGCTCGATAGAATCGAAGATGACGGTGAATTCACCATGACACAACTCGCGCGCGGTGTTCATCCATGCTGCCGCTTGCGACTACGGAGCGTCCCAGCGCAGCCCTTAGACTTATCGGACGCGCCATGGAGCGAGTTGAGAACGCCTGGACGGCGTGGATCAGGAGCTCGCGGCGCGACGCCGCGGCCACAGCGTTCGCAGCCCCGCTTCGATTCCGTTGATGAACACAGCCAGATTCGGCGAGGCCGCGAACGACTTCGCGAAGGCAAGGGCGGCGGAGCGCGGATCATCGGTCCGCAAGGCGTCCAGGCCGACTTGACGAAGAGTCGCGGCAAGCTGCCGGCGGAGGCCGTCTCGCTGGGCCGAAGTCATGTCTGGGAAGGCGTCCAGGATAGTGTACAGCAGCTTTTTCTTCCCGAGGGTGTTTGTTCGACGGCTCTCGCGCGTGAGGCTGTGGGCGAGAAAATGGTGAAGCGACAGCGGTTCATCGACGAAGCCGGCCCGACATCGCCGCGCAACCTGCAGGTAAAAAAGCCACTCCTCCGCGTAGGAGCTCATGGGGGCGAATCGCACGCAGTCGCCGAGCACGTCGCGTCGAACCATCCCCACGATGGTGGCGATGAAGTAGCCGCGAATGAGCGTGTCGAACAGGGAGCCGGTGCAGACGTGGAGGCGCGGAGCGATTTCGATCGTCGGCGCCTCCAGGGCACGGGGGAACTTCGAGCGGAACACGCTATCGGTCCGACGACCTTCGAGGTCCACGAAGGCGAAGTCGCTGTAGACAAAGCCCAAGCTGGGTTCCTTACGGAACAGTTCGAGTTGTCGTTGCAGCTTGTCGGGAAGAAACTCGTCGTCGGAGTCGAGGAAGGCGACGTAGTCGCCGCGGGCCGCGTCGATCCCGCGGTTGCGGGCGCTGCTCGCCCCCTGGTTGTCTTGTCGGAGACAGGTGAAGCGCTTGCCGAGGGATTTCGCGTAGGGACTCACCGCGTTCGGCGTCTCGTCGCTTGATCCGTCGTCGACGACGATGATTTCCCAGCAATCGATGGTTTGCCGGACAATGGAATCGAGGGCGCGGGGGAGAAGCCCGGCGCGGTTGTACGTCGGCACGACGATCGAGACGGTTGGAGCGGTCATGATACACACACGACTTCGCCGGCGACCTGGAGAGCGTTCTTGGCATTCCTGCGGGCGGTGACGCCGTCGAGGACGCCCGCCAAATCCGCGGTCAGGCGAACGCGACTATAGGGCTTGGCCGCCTCCGGCGGACAGCCGGGAAGAGGACGATCCGCCGCCCAGGCATCGAAGAGCCGCGTCAGACCCGCGAGAATCTCGTCCGCCTGAAGTCCAACGGAGACGCCTGCGTTACATTCGCGCACGATGCGATCGCACTCGCCGCCTTCGGGTCCGACCTGGAGGATCGGTCGATGGGCGGCCAGGTACTCGAAGAGCTTGGCGCAGATGATGGTGTCTCCGTTTCCATCGAACGGGGACGTGAGCAAGAGGGCATCGGCGGTCCTCATGCAGCGGATGGCGTCGTTGTGCGGAAGGTAGTCGAGATACTCGCAGGCGATTCCCGTGGCGTCGAGCATCGCCCGCGCGGTCGCGTTCACGTGCCCCGCCAGGCGCAGAACGAACTGCGCTCGGTTCTTGCCGAGTCGATCGGCGAACGCGCGAAGGGCTTCGCCTAGAACGCCCGACGTCCGGACCAGGTCAAATCGCCCGACGTAGGCGAGGACGAATCTCCTGTCTGCTGGACGTCGCGGATTGCGACCGCGGAAGTCGTCGGGGTCGAATCCATTGGTGATGGTGTGGAACTTGGCGTGGTCGCGGGGAAGGCGTGAGGCAAGGATTTCGGTCTGTCGCGGCGTCACCCCGATGACGGCGTCAGCCGATTGGAGGAACTCCTGTTCCAGTCTCCGATGCTCCTCGCGGCGCCGTGAAAATGGTTCGCGATAGCGGAAGTCATCGGTCCAAAGGTCGCGGAAATCCGCAACCCAGGGCAGTCCGGTGCGGCGTTTCAGCTCCAAGGCCAGCAGGTGGTTCGAGGCCGGGCTGTAGGTGGAGTAGAGGGCGTCGAACCGTTCGTGGCCCAGCAATCTCAAGAGGGGAGCTATGCTGCGCCTGGCCCAGGCGGCGCACTCGTCGGGAAATCCGGTTCGGGTCTGCCATGCGTGTAGCCGCCAGTCGATGGCGGCGGCGAGGCGAGTGGTCAGCCCGCGCGGTCGAAGCGGGGGTCGGGCCGACGAGAAGTCGTGCAACACCCGTCGCACGGTTTGCAAGCCGTTGCCCGCCGACATTCGGAGCACGCGAAGTTCGGACGGAAGATCGGCGGCCAGTGAGTCGTCCGCCGGGAACCCCTCCGGTTGGTCGGCCGCCCAGACCGTGGGCATCCAACCGAACTTGGGGAGGTACTTGGCGAACTTGGCCGACCGCTGGACGCCTGATCCGCCGACGGGTGGAAAGGCGTAGGCGATCATCAGCACGCGGCAATCGGGTGGCTCGGAAGGGGCATCGAGTTCGTGCATGGTTGAGAAACCTCGCGGCGGTCGGCGCCCGGATACGGGCGGCGCGGACGCACGGGTATATCGGTTCCTCCGGGGTCGTGCTTAACGACACAGGCTCTGCCGCGTCAGACCATGATCAGTCGCCGTTGGCGGGCTGTGTCGTAGACCCTGATCCAATGCCGGGCGAGGTCGCGCCAGTCAAAATGGCTCTCGACCATCGCCCGCCCCGCCGTCGCCATGCGGGCACGCCGGGTCGGATCGGTCAGCAGCGCCGTGACGGCATCTCCAAGTCGGCCTGAATCCTGCGGCGGAACGAGCAAACCGGTCACGTCCTGCTGCACGGTATCGCGCAGGCCGCACACATCGGACGCGACGACGGGCACGCCCATCGCCGACGATTCGAGTGCCGCGACTCCAAAGGCCTCGTGGATCGAGGGAATGATGCTGAGCGTCCAATTCTTCAGTATGAAGGGGAGTTGATCGTGCGGGGTCCGCGGCGACCATTGGACGGCGTCGCCCACGGCAAGGTCGTTTGCCAACGTCTTGCATTCGGCGAGTTGCGCGCCGTCACCGACGAAGTGGAACCGGGTGGCCGGCATTTTTGAGAGCACCCGCGGGATCGCGCGCACCAGGCACCTCGGACCGTAAACCGGGCGAAAGCCCTTGAAGAAACCGACCACATCGGGCCGGGCTGAACCGCCCGATGACTGCCCGGCCGCGAACAGGTCGAGATCAACGCCGAAGGGAGCCACGACGATCGCGTCGTCGGACAAGTTCGCATATCCAGCCACGATCTCCGCGAACCTCGGCCCGCAGGTGGTGACCAGAGATGCCGCTTGCAGCATGGCCCTGCGCGTTTCAACCAGGCCTGCGCATGCAGGCGTCTCGCCCGGCGGATCGACGACGTCCGATCCCCACGCGGAGGCGACGAAACAGGCGGACGCGACCTCTTCCGCGTCCAGCCCCGATCCGTCGGCGCGGCAGAAGCCCCAGTCCGCGAGGAAATGAACGTTCACCACGTCGAAGTCCCGGAGAAAGCAACGAAGGTAGGCGCGCGATCTAGCCCACCAGCGCCGTGGATTGGTCAAACTCGGCGGCGGGACTTTGAACCGCTCGACGGTCGCGCCGGGCAGGGACGCGGGCTTATGGGTGACCACGTGCACCATCGCCCCGGCGTCGACCAATCGCGGCGCGAGCTGTTGCAGATGAACGGATTGCGCGTCACCGAAGATGCAGAGCTTCATGGGGGACGCCTCTCGAGGTTGCGACTTCATCGCTGCTCGCCATCATCAGATCTTCCCGGTCGGAGGATTTTGGGGCAGACGCGAAAGACCAGGCATGGACGAGGCATAGCGAACCGGTCGCCTTCCCACCGTCGTCGATGAACATGGGAAAACCATAGGGCGTATCCAACTCGCAGATCCCGCGATCGCGGTCCCAAGCGCGGACGCTCCAAAAATACTGTCCGCCCGCCAGGGGTAGGGCGGGGAGGGACAAGCCAATCCGAACTCCGCCGGCGGCGGCGGCAAAACGGGCGCCGGAACGTCCCGAATTGAAGCTGATCAGCCCGTCGCTGCAAGGGCCGCGGAGGTTTAATTCCACGACCAAGTCGTCCATTTTCCGAGCCAATCGCAATTCGAGCGTCGCCTCGGCGCACTGACCGGAGGTGATCCAATTCCCTCGCGGATCATTCGGTGCGCCCACGCGGAAGGCGGCAAGTTCGACGGCGCCGACCCCGCCACATGCACCCACGTCCGCCGGACGCGCGACGTACGATCGGGTCATCGCGCCGAGGTAGTGCTCAACGGCCTGCCGTGGACTTCCGGAGAACGCGACGGCGCCGCCTTCCAGCACCACCGCGCGGCGGCATATGCTCTGCATTTGATCGAGATCGTGAGTGATAAAAACCAGCGCCGCTCCGTTGCGAACCAGCTCGCGCATCCGGTCCAGGCAGCGCAGGCGGAACAGGGCGTCGCCGACGGAGAGCACCTCGTCCACCAACAACACGTCGGGATCAACGTGGGCGGCGATGCTGAAGCCCAGGCGGGCGTACATCCCTGAGCTGTAACGTTTTACGGGCATATCCAGGAAGCGCTCGAGGCCGGCGAAGGCGACAATCGAGTCGAGCTTCGCACGAATCTCGCGGCGGGACATGCCCAGGATCGCCCCGTTGAGAAAGACGTTTTCGCGCCCGGTAAGATCCCCGTGGAAACCCGCGCCGATCTCGATGAGCGCCGCCGTTCTGCCGGAAACCGCGACCCGCCCGCCGTCCGGGCGAAGAATGCCAGCAAGCAGCTTCAGGATCGTACTCTTCCCCGCGCCGTTGGGGCCGATGACCCCGACGGCCTCGCCGGGGAGTACCGCCAGGCTGACGTCCCGGAGGGCCCAGAACCAATTGGCGGCAGACGCATCTCCGCGGCCTATCCCCGTCCAGCGGCCGATCCGTTGCAGGAGCGGTACGCGATGTTCCGCGATGCGGAACCGCTTGGACACCCGATCAAGTTGGACGGCGGGCTTGTCCATCAGATGCACTCGGCAAATCGGTGGGACGCTTTCCGAAAGAGAACCCAACCGCCGGCCAGAATGGTCGCCGCCTGCGCAGCCGCGATCGCCAACCCGAACATATCCAGCCGGTCGCCGTCGAAGAGGCAGGCTCGATAGGCAGCGATGACCGCAACCATCGGGTTGAGGCGGACGAAGGCCGAAAAAAGAGATCCATCCCCGGGAACCGGCACGACCACGCCGGAGATGAACATCCAAAGCTGCACGGCGACCCCGACGACTTGCCGAACGTCGCGGTAGAAGAGGTTAGCCATCGCCAGGAGCATTCCCAGTCCCGCGACAAGGGCCAACTGAATGCACAGCACCAGCGGGAGCAGTAGGACGGTGATCCGCACGGAGAAGCTGTATTCGCCGCTCAGGTGATAGTAGCCCATCAGTCCGAACAGCACCGTCCCGGCGATCAAACAATCGGCCAGGCTGCTTGCGAGGCACGAAAGCGGCAACACCTCGCGCGCGAAGTAGACCTTGGTGACCAGGTTGCGGTTGCCGACCAGCGACATGACGCAGCCGGACAGGCCGCCGGCCAGGAGCGTCCAAGGAACCAATCCCGAATACACGTAGAGCGGATAGGGAATGCCGCCGGCAAACGCTGCGGAACCGGGAAATGCTCGGGTGAAGACGAACGTGAAGATGAGCATCATGGACAACGGATGAAGCACCGCCCAGCCGATCCCGAGGAGCGACTGCTTGTAGCGGACGCGAATATCCCGCCAAGCGAGAACCAGCAGCAGGTGGGTAAAGGCGGCCGACGAGTGACCGCGCTCGATCCGGCGCGCGGAGTCCGCCGGTCCGCCCAGGGCAATGTCAGGAATCATCGTCATCTCAGCGCGTCTTATCGGTCGTCCGCGAGGCCCGCTCGTGTTGAACGAAGGAGGCGAATAAGGGGTGCGTCCGCGCGCACCGGATTTCGTCGGCCTGTTGGGCTGACGGTGCGCGATCCGGAGCGGTCCGCACCGTCCGGGGCGCGGCACAAGTCCGACGACAGGACGGGACGACAGGACGGCAAGGAATACGCCGACTACGGTCCTTCGAGGGACGGATCCGGCGTTTCCGCGACCTTGGGGCGGTCGACGAAAAACTCCAGGGCGACATTGGGAATCTTGCGCAGGCGTTCGTACGTCGTCGGCTGAACGAGGCTGAGATACGCCATCGAACCCGTCACGCCGGTGAATCCCAAGCAAAGGACGATGATCAGCGGCAGGACAACGGTCCGGTACACCAGCGCTCGCCGCCGATCCTGCGCGGTGACGATCTCGTCAATGGCCTCCAGGATCGGCAATCCAAGGTTCCTGGCCACCTGGCTTGAACTGCGGTAGACATGATCCAGCACTTCGGCAAGCACGACAAACAGCGCGCCGACGGCGAGACCGGCGAGCAGGGACAAGACCATGATCGTCGAAGCCTTTGGCGATACCGGCGTACTGCCACCGCGAGCCGGAAGCCCCTCGGCGAAATGGACGAGGCGTTTCTGCTCGACGGCCTTCAGCGCCGGTTCGATGGCGGCCACCGTAGTCTCGAACTGACCCTGAGCCTGTTTGGCCTTGCCGATCTTGGCCATCACCGCGGCGAACTCCTCCTGTTTCTCAAAGACGCCGTCCTTAGCCTCGCTGAACTGCTGCGTGGCGAGGGCGTTCGCTTGAAGATTGATGTCCACTTCCTTGATCTTGTGGGTCAGCGCCGCTACCTGCACGCTGACGCGGGCCTCCTCGCCGGTCCAGACCGTGGGGTGCAGCCGTTCCGCGAGGGATTCGGCGGCGGCATCATCGACGCCGGTGACGGCACACTCACGATCCATCTGCCGTTGACGATCCAAGTCGGATTCCAGACCGGAACGCCCGCCAAGCAGCTCGCGAATGTCGGGGTGTTCGTCGGTCATCCCCCGAGTCTGTCGGAGGTTCTGGACTTTTTCGTTCAGCGATTGGATTTGAGCCAGGATCGCAAGCGTCCGGGGACTGGCGAACTCCTCGACGGGCGGACCGGCGACGGAGGATTCGAACTTGTCGGGGCGGTTGGCGGCGAGGAGTTGTCGCTGGGCGCCAAGTTCGGCTTCGTATTCGCGCCGCCGCAGAAGCAGCTCGCGGCGTTCGGTCTCCAGCCCCGCCAGCCGGGCGGATATCGCTCCGGGGTCGGCTGGGTTCACGAAGGGATTCTCCATGCGAAGCTGGGTCTCCTCACGCTGGGCGCGAAGCACCAGGTTTCCGGCGGTCTGGGCCTCCTGCTGGAAATAGTCCCGCTGCTTCTGCAGGAAATCGTGGATCCACACGCCGGTGCGGTTGATGTAATTCCGCTTCACGGTATCCACGAGACGCCGCCCGATGGCCGGGTCCGTTCCCGTATAGGTGATGCGGACGGCGTCCATCAACTCGCTGGGGGAGGTGGTGTTGATTTCCAGCGAGGCCCCGAGGGAACGGGCGAGCGAGATGCGACGTCGCTGGCCTTCATCGCTGAGCGATCCATCGGGGTTGCGGTCGTGTTCGCCGAGCAAGCCGACTTGATCGACCACTTCGGTCATGGTTTCCGGCGAGGTCAGGTCACGAACCATGGTATTGCGGAAGTACTTGTAGGAGGTCGCACCCGCCTGCATCGGGAGGTTCAGCATGATCGGGTCGTTGCGGACCTCGAAGCTGGTGGTCGCCTGGTAAGTGCGCGGGAGGTAGAAGCTGGCGACGAACGCCCCGCAGCTGACGATGCAGAAGGGCACGAAGAACATCCACCGATGCAGCGAGAGAAGTCGGAGGACGTCAAAGAGCGTCCGCCGAATTTCGGCGAATGGGCGATCGTCCTCGCTCGCATTGTCCGTGCGGCCCAGCGGACCCGTCTGTGCGGGCCGGGACGCGTTTGAAGATCGATGGCTGCTGCGGGGCACGCTCGTTATTCACTCCGCTCAAGTCTCGACGAGTGCGGTGCGCGCGTTCCGCGGCGCCCGCCCAGTTCGTTCCTGGATAAACATCCCGGCGGTACCTCCCACCCGCGCATGACGCATGTCCCACGCGGTCCGGCGTCGCCCAGGCGCATCCACTCCTGTTTTCGGACGCCGAGATAATCGGGTTGAGGGCCACTCCAAGATGCGTTGGATCGACGGAACGGCGTTGATTATCGGAAGTCGGAGGGGTGGTCCAAGGCGTTCTGTGCGGTCGAGGTCAGACGATTGGCAAGGTACACCGAGCTTTCGCGCAGACGCCGCCAGAGCTTGGGCGGTCCGAACGAGGCATATCCCACGACCGCATCGTTCCAAACTTGGCGCAGGCCCGCAGCGTCGCGGGCAACGATGTACACCCGTTCGACGGCTCGATCCGACGGCAGCGACGGCGTCGTCATCCCCTTCTGGCCGACGTAGTAGCGAAGCGCGGGCGTATAGGGCGATACCACCGCGCAGCGTCGCGGACCCACACGCACGCAATCATCCAGAACCTCTTCCACCTCGACGATTCCACCGGTCTCGCTGTAGAGCAGGGGTTGCGGGCAGACGGTGATCAACGGCGACAACAGCAGGCAGAGCAGCAGCACCGCGGCCACCAACCGGGTGCTCCGATAGACGAAGGGACCGGCGTCGCCCGGCCACGCGGCCCACAAGCCGGCCGACGCACACCCCAGCACTGTCGGCAAGGCGAACAACCAAGCCCGCGGCGGAAGAGGCGCCCGCATCGCAACTGCGAGTAGCATCGCGAAAAGAAGCATCACCAGCGGAGCAAATCGTTCCGGAGCACGGTCCTCGATCGCCGACCTGGCGTAGCAAACGATCCCCAAGACGAGCGCCGCTACGACCACCCAGCTCGTATGGCGCGTCCACAAGCTCCACGCGCCCATCAACATGGACGCCGGCGAACCAACCTGCGCGCCGAGGATCTGGTAAGCCATATGCGCGCCGCGCCGGAACCCGCTCAATCCTTCCCAGAGAAGCACCGGTGCATACAGCAGCAGGGTCCCCCCGGCGAAGACAGCGAATCCCAGTCCCAGCCCCGCCACCAACGACCTGCCCCGCACTCCCGAGACGCCGCTGCGAAAGGCCGACCACACAAACCAGGCACACAGCCCCGCCATCGCATGGGCCATCACCGGTACGGTGTAGGCGCCCAATGCCCCGACGACGCCCCATGTCAGCCATAGGCGCCTGGCATCGGGGCGCCTGGTCAGAACGACGGTGAGCGCGACCGCCAGCGTCGCCCACACCGCGAGCCATGAATAGCCCCGCGCGTTGGCTGAGTACTCGATCAGCGCCGACGAAGCGGCGACCGCCGCGGCGGCCAAGGCCGCCGCCGCGCGGCTCCCGCTGACGACCCACGCCAGCCACGCCACGGCGGGAAGGAGCAACATGCCACCGAGGAGCGCCGGGAGTCTCAGCGAAGCCGGCGAGTTCCCGAACACGGCCGCACTCGCCCAGACGAAGAGCGTATGCAGAATATGGTTGTTCGGAAGATAGTGGGTCGCCGCATGGAAGGGCGACTTCGAGGCGATTTCGAGGTAGTTGTAGGACTCGTCATAGCGCATCGGATGGCTCAGCAGGAAGTGTACGCGCACTCCGAGAGCCACCAGCGCGATCAGCACCCAGAAGGTCACGAATACGGTCGGGGACACGTCGAGTCCGGGCTGGTCGTCGCACTGGAATCTCCGCCGGCGAGGGCTCTTCCCCTGATCCTTGCGATGGGAACGGCCATGGGCCGGCGCCACAGCATCACCACCTCGATCCCCCCTGCGGCGCCGTTTCCCCGCGCGACCGAGCCGATGCAGGATCAGGCGCTCATCGCGCGGTTCGGTCGATGTTGCGCGGTCCTCGCGCCGCCTGTCTGGTTTGGATCGGTTCGCCATGCGCGTTGTCCAACCGGCTCCGACCTTCACGGCAGGTCGGCTGACCTTCTTTTCGGAAGGAGTTCACTCAGGGTGTAAGCTGCGCGACCGACTCATTGGCCCTTCCCTGACCACTCGCGGCCCTTGAGGTCGAACGCTGCCGCGCCGATCTGGCCGAGATGTTCATGGCCTTCGCGACCGACACGCCTCCCTTTTGGACAAGATTCCAGCGATTCTGCACCGATAAACACCCTGGGCGGGCCGAGAAGCCGTCGTGGCACTCCGCCCCACCCGCTGCTGCCTCCGCCAAGGGTACCCCCTTGATAACCGTTGCCGAACCCACCACCGACGCATTGCGGGATGCGCTGATCCAGCTCATTAAACAGGGCAAGACTTACGAGTCCCTGGCCGTCGCCGAGCGACTGCTCGCAGCGGAACCCCAGGACGGATACGTCCGCCTCATGGCGGTTCGCTGTCTGGTGGAGCTGGGATTGGTGCAACCGGCCAAAGAGATGCTGGCGGGCGCTTCGGCGTGGGAGGCGGATGCCGATGTTGAACCGGTTCGTCAATCGCTGGCCCGCTTGCGCGGGGCACCCGTTTCGTGGCGGACCCTGGCCGATCGCTTCGAGCGCAACGTCGCATCCATGGAGGGGCGAGGATCCTTGGCGGCGGAGTTGCGATCCGAATGGAGCCGTGCGGAATCCTGCTACGAACTGTACCGCGACCGCCACGGCGAGCACCAGATCCGAGAACGATCGTTCGGCGGGGATTGGCGTTGGATTCCGATTCTTGCCCGACATGGCCAGGTGGAGAACGATCGCGCGTGGCCCGAGGACATCGGCGCGAACATGCCCGGTCCGTATCTCTTCGAGGGTCTTGGCCTCGGTGGATACTTCGAACGGCTCTATCATCGCACCCACGACTCGTTCCTGGGCTACAGCTCGGCGCTGTACGTGGTCGAGCGAAAGCCGGCGCGGCTGGCGATGGTGCTCCATCTGCGGGATTGGCGGGGGATTCTCGCCGACCCGCGTGTGCATTTCTTCCTGGGGGAAAACGCCCTGGACGCCCTGCGGAGCGCGTGGGAACAGGATGCTGATCTTCCGCCGCCGAGACAGGCGTTCACCTCGGGTCCGTTCGACGCCCACGATCCGCCGCAAGCTTGCGCGATGGTCGAACGTTTCATGGCCGCGAGGGACCGCAAGATCGAAGAATCACTGGCGGACCTCGAACGGCGTTACGCCGGTCGTGATCGGCGTTGGTGGGCGCGGCGTCTGGGGGCGGCGCTTCGCGGCGAGGACCGCCCGCTGCGGATCCTCTCGGCCGTCAGCATCCATACGACCTTCCTGCAACACTCTATCCGCGACGCGAAGCGCGCTATCGAATCTCTGGGGCATGAATGTCGCGTGCTGACCGAGCAAACACCGTACGCGATGACCGGGAGTCTCACCTTCCACAATGCGATCCGCGAATTGGAACCGGATATCTTCTTCCTGCTCGATCATCTGCGTCCTGAGGTTCGCGGGTTGATCCCCGAGGGGCTACCCCTGCTGACCTGGGACCAGGATCAGTTACCCCACGTCGTCACCCGGGCGAACCTGGCCAATGTGCTTCCGCATGACTTCCTGGTCGGGTGCTCAAAATCCCGCTGCGTAGAGTTAGGCTTCAACCCCAAGCAATACCTTCACGCGCGGGTTCCGACGTGCCCCGAGCAATTCGGCGGCGATCCACTGACCGACGAGGAACTTCAACGCTACGCGTGCGACGTTTCCTTCGTCAGTCACGCGTCGCAGACTCCGCACCAGTTTCATCTTCAACAGCGCGAGTCCTGCGACAATCCGGCGATCGCCCGACTGATCGATCAAATCTACGAGATCATTCCTGAGTACCTGGCTGCGTCGCCGGTTCCGGACGGGCACGTGATGAGCGCGATCATCGACGACGCCTCGCGCCGCTGCGGCGTCACGGGGTTGGACGACGATGCCTGTGTCGGGTTGGGAAACTGGTACGTCTGGCGGCTGGCAGACCGCATCTTCCGGCACCAAGCCCTCGATTGGATTGCGGACTGGTCCCGGGCCACCAGCAGGATATTTCGCATCTACGGCAACGGCTGGCGGGAACATCCGACACTCGCGCCATTTGCCGCCGGACCGGCCGCCAACGGGCGGGAACTGCTGTGCATCCATCGCGCATCGAAGATCAACCTCCAACTGATGCCCGCGGGCTTCATCCACCAACGGGCGTTGGACGGGTTGGCCGGCGGCGGCTTCTTCCTGTCCCGACTCGCCCCCGGCGACCTTCGCGGCAAGAGCCTCCGCCGGCTGATCACCCGGATCGATGAACTTGGAATCAGCACCACCAACGAGTTGATTCATTGCCAGGACGACGAGGTCCGCTCTTTGCTGCGCGAGCAACTGGGTGCATCGCTCTCGCGTTCTTCGCGTTACATGCCACGGCTGCTGGATCATTTGCGATACTCGGCCGAGTTACTCCATCCCGATGAAGCTTTCCAGGATTTCGAGCAGATCGTCTTTGAATCGGCCGACAGGTTCGCATCCTTGGCCGAGACGTTCCTGGGCGACGACGAGACCCGGCGAGCGGTCCAGACGCGAATGCGCCAAGTCGTCGTTGAACGCTTCAGCTACCGAGCCGCCGTGGACCAGTTCCTGCGGGCGATGACCGACTACCTGTCGTCGAACTGACCCGCCCTGCAAGACAAGCCCTCGACCCCAGCGACGTTCGGTTCCCAATCCAAAAGCCGCGACCCGGAACCACCGATAACCCTGCGAGCGGCGCCGGCGTGCGCAGAAATTGCGCCGACGCACCGTTTCTTGGGCAACCTCCATGACCGACGTTCTGCATCCCACCTCGGGCGCGATCACGATCGGGAACAACCCATCCCCGCTCCGTGAATGCCCCGTGGAAACAACCACCCGCGTCGCTCAGATCGAGCCGGCCGTCCCCGGCAAGCGCGAGTGGTTGGATTCCATCCGGGATTTCTACGAACGCGCCAATCGCCCACCGCGAAAGCGCTGGAGCGATTACTACTACTTGCGCATCCAGAAACGGCTGGCGGGCATGATCCCGCCGGGCACTCGCGTGCTGGAGATCGGCTGCGGCACCGGTGAACTCCTGGCCTCCTTGCGCCCCTCCGTCGGCGTGGGCGTGGACCTGAGCGAAAATCTCGTCCGCGAGGCCCGACGACGCCATCCCGACCTGCGCTTTTCGACCCTGCCCGGCGAGTCGGTGGGCGAACTCGGCGACACCTTCGACTACGTCATTCTCTCCCAGACCATCGGCGAGGTTTATGACGTGCGCGAACTCCTGCGCGCCGTACAACGAGTCTGTCACGCGCGAACGCGGCTGATGATCGTGCAGTACAGCCGCCTATGGCAGCCGATGCTGTCCCTTCTGGAAAAACTGCGACTGAAGCGACGCGGACCGGAACAGAACTGGCTTCCTTCCGACGAAATCTCGCGCCTTCTTCATCTGGGCAACTTTGAAACGATCCGGACGTTCGGCATGACGCCGTTTCCATGCTACGTTCCGGGACTGTCCGCACTGGTCAACCGCGTGCTGGGAAATCTTCCCGGCCTGCATCATCTGGGTCTCAGCGCCGTCGTGGTGGCCAGGTCCATCGACCCCACGGTCATCGAGAAATTCCGACCACGAAGCGCCTCGATCATAGTGCCCGCGCGAAACGAATCCGGACACATTCGGCAGATCCTCGCCCGCGTCCCGACCTTCGCCCCGCGGCAGGAGATCATCTTCGTCGAGGGCAACAGCACCGACGACACCTGGGAGGAGATCCAACGCGTCGTCGGCGAGTACGACGGCCCGTTCACCGTTCGCGCGATGCGGCAGGACGGAAAGGGCAAAGGCGACGCGGTGCGCAAGGGGTTCGCCGCCGCCGGCGGCGACGTGCTCATGATTCTCGACGCCGATATCAGCGTTCCGCCTGAGGAACTGCCCGCGTTCTATGAAGCCCTGGCGTCCGGGAAGGGAGAGTTCATCAACGGGTCGCGGATGGTCTATCTGATGGACAGGCGGGCCATGCGTTTCCTGAATCTGCTGGGCAACAAGGGCTTCGGCTGGATCTTTACCTACCTGTTGTCGCAGGGATTTCGCGACACGCTCTGCGGAACCAAAGTGCTGACGCGCGCGGATTACCGGCGAATCGCCGCCCAGCGGGCCTATTTCGGCGACTTCGATCCCTTCGGCGATTTTGATCTGCTGTTCGGGGCCGCACGAGCGAATCTCAAGATCATCGATCTACCCGTCCACTACAAAGCCCGCACCTACGGCGAAACGAACATCTCACGATTCCGCCACGGGTGGATGCTGCTGCGGATGTGCGTCTTGGCCGCAAGAAAGCTGAAGTTTGTTTGACGTCGAATTGACCGACCCCCACCCCTCCGCAGGACTCCACGCGCGATGCTTCGGCCGGCGGCAAAATCCCGCGCGCTAAATGGGAGCGCGGAAAGATTTACGCTTCCTGAGCCGCTGGCTTCAGCCTGCGCGACACTTTGAACGTCGGTTCCATTGCGATGGGGGAAGCATCGCGCGGGCTAAAGCCCGTGGCTCAGGATAAATTACTCTGCGCTCCTGCTTAGCTCATTTTCGCTCTTTGTGTAACGTCGCCCTTCATGGGCGGCGCGTCCCAGGAAGCGCCGCGGATGATCTGCGGCGCTGCACAACAACGCATTTGGCTCTATGGAAGTGCTGGCCCGACCCCCGCCACGCGAAGCGGATCGAGGTAGTCGCGAATGAAAATCTCGCGCTCACCCTCGTTGGCGCACTGTTCGACCGCCGTTGCGAAGGCATGCCGCGCCGATAGCTCGTCACCGTGCGTGAGCAAGTACCTTCCGCGGACGATCGCCGGTCCGGTCAGCGAGCTGCCCAGGGGAGTGCTCCGGCTGATCGTCTCGATGGCGTCGACCAGGCGCCTCGCGGCCTCGCCGGAACCACGAACCTCAAGCACAAATAGCCCGTTGAAGGCGTGCACCTGCGTCGACGCGGCAACCAGCCGCGGCGGGGGAAGCTGGTCGGCGCCCACGTACATGCGGTCTCGATATCCGACGACCCACACCGCGTTGTCCATGCTCGTCCATGGCGATTCAGACAGCTTCTCCACCTTCGTGCGCAGACCGACTTCGAGGAATCGCGCATCGCCCAAACCATAGTGTTTTCGGCCGTGCGCATGCGAATAATACGATGGCGGCACGGTGTCGGAGGCGATCGTGGCGAAGGCGTCACCGGTTGACGCCCGCTCGCGGAGCAGGCCCATCACCCCCCGCCAGTCACGCTTGTCCAGGCGCTCGACGCCGTCGATCGTCGCGCGAAGCATTGGGAGTGCCATCAGGGAAACCAAAAGCGCCGCACCAGCCATATTCGCTGCGCTCCCGATGAACGCCAGGCGGCGCCGCAGGGCGTCAACACCCGCTGCCGCAAGGACAAACAGCGGAACGACCCCGATCAGCAGATATTGAGGCTTGGGCGTCGCGTTACCCATCAACGCGTACACCGCCGCATAGAGAAAGGGAAACGGAAGAAAGGTGGCGGCGAAAAGCAACGCAGCGTGATTCTTCCCCAGCCTGAGGGAACGGCGCGCGACCGCGATGAGTCCAAGTATGGCGAATCCGCCGGCGACGACAAGCAGCCATTCCTCTCCGGGAACCGCGTGGAAGACCCTGCGCCAGGAGTATCCCCACAACGCGGCCTGGTAGGCCTCAGCCAGCAAATCACCGGCCCGCGCCAGTACCGCCTCGCCCGGGCCTCCGACGCCACGGCGGGCGCGGTCGAGGATGATTCCGAAAATCGGTCCATACGCGGCGTACACCACGCCAAACACCGCCGCGCACGCCAAGAGGCGATGTCGCGCAGATCGTCCAGCGTCGGCCTGCGTGGGCGACCGATGGGATGCGAGGGTTTGCAGCACCGCAAACGCGAACAGCCCCAAGGCAATGAAGTGCGGATCGGTCCAGCGGGTCATTAACAGGCTGAGCAGCGTCGCCGCAGACACAAGCCACGCTGAAAAGGTATGTCGCCGCCAGGCGCGCCCGAACGCAAGCACCGACGCCAGCGCAAAAAACAGACAAATCGCGTAGGGTCTTGCCTCCTGGGACATGGCCACATGAAGTGGGCAGACCGCCAGGAACGCCGCGGCGACGATTCCCGCGAAGCCGCCGGCAATTCGACTTGCAAGGCAACCCAACAGCAGGACGCCTCCAGCGCCGAAGATCGCAGCCGGGAGGCGAACCCACCAGTCGCTCGCGGCAAGGCCCAGGCGATCAAGAACCGCGCCGATCAGATTGTCCAGCGGAGGCTGATTCAGTTCGGCGGAAAGTGCCACCAGTTGCGGCAACCGTTGATCGTACGTTTCAACCGTCGCCAGCTCGTCGATCCACAGGCTTTCCCTGTCCAGACCCCAGAGCCGAAGACCGAGCGAGGCAACCGTAATGACCACCAGTGCCGCAAATTGGGGGCGCGAAAGGCGTGCCCCGGCGGTCGCGCAAGACCGCGCCAATCCGGGCGGCAGGCAGGCCTCTGGCGACTGAGCCGATTCGTCAACCATTACGGCGGTCCGGGGGGGAATCCGTTGTGGAAGAGGCCTGGAACCTATGTCCGTCGTCCCTTGATGCAGACGTAGGCCGTCAACGCCGGCGGCATCCAACGAGGGGAGTACAGCACCTCCTCGATGTGAAATCGCCGCCGCATCGCGCTCATCACCCAAGCGTTGTCGCTGACGTGGTATTTCTTGATGTTGCACCCAAGGAGGTAGAACGCGCTGTTCATCAGCACGTTCACCCCGGGAATGCCGACCACGTAACAGCCGCCCGGACGCAAAACCCGATGGATTTCCTCGAAGGCACGTTCCTGCTGCTCTGGGGGCAGCTCTTCGTGAATGCTGATGGCCACGGCGGCGGCGAACGATCCGTCGTCGAACGGAAGCTCTGTCACGCTGGCCTGCCTCAGGTCAAGGTCCAGATCGTACGGCTGGAATGTTCGGGCAACCGAATCGGCCCGCTCATGGACGTCTACGCCGACGATGCGCCGGAACTTGGACGCGAGGTTGAGGAACCCAACGCCGCTGCCGTAACCCACTTCGAGCACGCGATCGCCCGCCGGCAGAAGCGAGATGCACCGGGCCACCCGGCGGCGATAGAGACCGCCGATGATCGGCCAACGGTAATAACGAATCGGGTCCGCCTCGCCCGTCCGGGCGTACGCCCCCGGGGCGAGCATCTGAAGTTCCATCAGCGACACCTCGCTTGACCGTACGGCAAGAACGAACCGCGGTCATCCGGGGTATATCGGACGTTCGACCGACGCGGATGAAGCCCCATCGACCCGAACGTGCTTTGACGGTCCCGCCCAACGACCGATAAGAACAACGTGAGCCTTCTAGCTTCCAATGCCCGCGTTGCGGGATTGTTCGACGACGCCGCCGCCTCGTACGAGGAATCCAGCAATCCCTACACCCTCGGACGTCGGGCGGACACGCTGGCGGCGCTGGTCCAGGGACGGTCTCTGGAACTCGGCGGAGGCACGGCCGCCGTCACCAGCCGGCTCGCCGATCGCAGCCGCGCGATTCACTCCGACATCGCCCCGGCGATGTGTCGCATCGCGCACTCCAAGGTCGGATGCCCCAGCGTCTGTTTCGATGCACAGTGGATACCGATCGCGGACGCCAGCATCGATACCGCGATCGCCTCCGAAATGATTTACTATCTCTCCGAACCCGAGCGATTCGTTCGTGAAGCCTACCGCGTGCTTCGACCGGGGGGCAAACTCCTGATGTCCACCACCAACCCGGCGGCCGCCATTCTCGACCGAGGCCGCGCGTGCCTTCGACGACTGGGATTTCGAGGAATGTTCTTCGACGACGGCTCGCCGCGCTTTCTTCGGCTTCGCGACGTCAAGGACATGCTCCAGCACGCGGGATTTGTAGTCGAGCGCACCTGGAACATCCTCCCCCTTCCCTTCGCGGCGTTGGATCGCCTCAACCGTCTGTTGGAGCGGACGCCCATTGCCCGATGGGGGCTGTTCATGATGATCGCGGCCCGTAAGCCATAGCCCGCATCTCCACCGCAACTCTACCGCGGAAAAGCTTCGACCACGCCGCCGTCGATCGGCAGCGTCGCCCCGGTCGTAGGCGTCGCGTTGCTGGCGAAGAACACTACGGCCAGGCCGACGTGTCGGGGCGTCACGCGGGTCTTAAGCAGGGTTCGCTGCCGGTAGTACTCCGGAAGCTCCGACTCATTCATCCGCCGACTTTTCGCACGTTCAGGTCCGACCGCCCGCCACAGCCCAGAGGGATTCTCCTCGTCGCCGAAGACCGCGTCCGGCGTCAGCATGTTCACCCGGACTCCATGCGGCGCGAATTCGATCGCCGCGACCTTGCCGAGTTGATGGGCGGCGGCCTTCGACGCGCTATAGGCCCCGAAATCCTTGCCCGGACCGAGGACGTTCTTGCTGGAGACGATCACCACGTTGCCGCCCAGACCCTGTCGCTGCAAGACTATCGCGCCCTCCCGAAGCACCAGGAGACAACCGGTGGCGTTTACCTCCATCAGCCGGCGAAAATCGGCCGCCGCCAGGTCCGCAAGCGGCGACACGTGGGCGACGCCGGCGTTGGGAACCACGACGTCGACGCCGCCGAAGAATCGGCAGGCCTCATCGAACCCCTCGCGGACACTGCGCTCGTCGGTGACGTCCATGGTCAGGGGAATGCACCTTCCGGGACCGAATTGTCGCTCGATCCGGGCCGCCGCATTCGACGCCCGGTCCGCGTCCACATCGCACAAGGCAACGTGTGCCCCGGCCTCGGCGCAGGCCTCGGCAATCCCCACGCCGATCGCGCCCGCCCCACCGGAAATGAGCACGACTTGCCCAGCCAGCGATGCGGCGACCTTCTTTCCGAGCTTGGCCCGCTGCAAGTCACGGAACTCCATCGCCGCCAAATCCTTATTCGGGAGCGACTCATACCCGCCCGCGAGAAAGGCGCGGAGTTTGGCTCGCAGGGTGTGTTCGGCGATATCGGCCGCGATCCGCGCGTCGCGTTTCGTTGCCCCCCAGCAAAACAGACCCGCCCCCGGCAGCAACACCACGCGCGGCGCGGCATCGAGTTCCGAAACCGAGCTTGTATGGCTCGCGGCGTACGCGCGATAGGCTTCCTTGCATTCCGTGACCGCGTCGCCGAGTTGCCCACGCAACCCCTCCGCGTCGCCCCACTTCGGCGACGGAACGTACAGGTAGCGGGCCTTTGTACGAATCAGGTGATCACTGGTCAGCGGTCCGCTGCGGCAGAGTTCCAACGCTTCATCGCTGTCCGCCAAAGAGAGCAGTTCGGAATCGCCGCGCCACTCCAGCACCGATCTCTGGATGGGACCGTCCTCGCCCTGGGGGCGATGCGCCAGCAAACCGCGCAGCATCGGGCCGACTTCAGCCGCCAGGGCCGCGGGTTCCTTCGTCCGGCTGAACGCAACGCGAACCTGTCGGCCTGTGACGATGCCCTCCAGAAATCTTTCGCAACGATCAACCAGTTCAACGTGCCGCTCGTAGGACGTCCGCGCGTCGTCCGCGAAGGTAACCAACCCATGCTGGAGGAGAACGATCCCCTCGGCATCCGGCTTCGCCGCCATCGCGACCGCCACCGCCTGAGCAAGGGCGAACCCCGGCTTGACGTACGGCACGACGACGACACCTTCGCCCATCGCCGCACGGGACAACTCCGCCCCGCGCGGCTGATTGGTGACCGAAAGCACGGCATCCGCGTGCGAATGATCGACGAACCGATGCGGCAACGCGGCGTGCAACAGAGTCTCCATCGACGGCGTCGGGGCGTCCGCATCGAGAAGATGCGTGCGGATTTCGTTCACCATCGCCTGGTCATCTAGTTCGACCAGACGGAGGAGTCGCCGAAGGTGCGCAAGTTGGATCGCGGGCATCCCCTTCGGCTCGATCGACGCCAGATCCCAACCCGAAGCCTTGACGTGGAGCACCTCGATATCGTCGCCGAGGAGCGTTCGATGCCCGCGTTTGATCGAAACGTTCCCGCCGCCGTGCACAACCAGCCCGGCGTCCTCACCGATCAAACAAGCGGAATAAAGCCGAAGGGCGAAGTCCCCCCCATACGGCTCGCCCCACCGGCGAACCGCCTCCCGTGCGCCGTCGTCGGTCCATCGACTCTTCATGGAAAAACGCGAACCCACAGCCCCAAGAAGGTACCACGCGAGCCGCGGACTGCTCCCCTTGACGCGAAGTGTCAAGGGTCAGCCCGCGCGGACGCGCACTCACACGGTCTCTGTCAGGTGCTCGGGCGACAAGCCCCGACGGTGTATCCCGGAGCTACGACGGAACCACCTGCGTCATGTGCAACGCGCCGCGCTGGCCGGCCATCTCCACGAACGCCTCCCACGCCTGCACGTCGGTGCTTCCCTCATGCACGATACTTCGGACCGCCTGGATCATCGACACCGGCCAATTCGATTGGAAGATGTTCCGCCCCATGTCCACGCCGACGGCGCCCTCAGACACGGCGCGGTACGCCAGAAGCAAGGCCTCCCGCTCTTCAATCTTCTTCCCGCCCGCGATCACCACCGGAACCGGGCAACCCGCCACGACCTTCTCAAACCCCTCGCAATGATACGTTTTGACGATATGCGCCCCGAGTTCCGCCGCGATACGACAGGCGAGACCCAGATAGCGCGCATCCCGCGTCATCTGCTTCCCCACCGCCGTCACCGCAAGCACCGGAATCCCGTACCGCTGTCCCTCGTCGCAGAGCCTCGCCAGGTTCGCCAGCGTCTGCTTCTCGTGCTCCGAACCGACGAAGATGGAGATCGCCAACGCCGAGGCGTTGACCCGGACTGCGTCTTCGATCGAAACCGTCAGATCCTCATTCGACAAGTCATCCTGAAGGACGCTCGTCCCGCCGGAAACTCGAAGGACAATCGGGACGCGGCAATCCGGCGCGATGCAATTCCGCAGCACCCCCCGCGTCAACATCAGCGCGTCGGCAAAGGGCAGAAGCGGCGCGACCACTTTCCCCGGCTGCTCCAGACCGCTCGTGGGACCCTGAAAATAGCCGTGATCGACGGCCAACATCACGCACCGCCGCGTCGTCGGCGAGATGATGCCGGCCAACCGATTCTGCATTCCCCAGTCCATGGAGTAGTTCCAAACGCGGCTCGGGATGGCCGGGTGCATCCAGTACGTCGTCGCCGCGATCTTCCCGACGGTCGCGGGCAGGCAGCCTACCGTTCGCGGGCGGACTTGCCAACCCGCGGCGACTCGCGGACAGCCACTAACCTGAGGGTTCGCGGTCGCCGGAGCGCGAGATTTCGCGCAACTCCTCAAGACCAAGCAGTCGCCCCGCCACGCCGAACGACGCCGCCCCGACCACAACGAGCACCACCACCTGCACCGACGCCATATCGCCCCAGATCCGTGGACCGACCCCGCGGAGGCTTACCAGGACCAGCGCGGCCAACATGACGGCCGCGGCCAGCGCCATCCGCACCACCACCTCGCCGAGCCGCGCCCAGGCAATCTGAGCCATCCGCCCCATCAGCACACGGATCAACCAACAGACCTGCACGACGGCGCAGATGGACGTCGCCAGCGCCAACCCCCGCTCCTCCATCGGGAACACCAGAATCAGACTCAAGACTAGGTTCAACGCCACGGTCGCAGCCGCGACCCGCGCCGGCGTTCGGCTGTCATGCAGGGCGTAAAACGTTCGCGCCACCATGTGCTGCACGAAGTAAGCTGCGATCCCCATGCTGTAATACACCAGCGTCGCCGACACGCGAGCCGTATCCGAGACATCAAACTCTCCACGCTGATACAACGCCGCCACCAGCGGACGGGCGATGAACGCCAATCCGACGGACGACGGCAGGGCGATGAACAGCGAAAGCCGGACTCCGCGCTCGAACACCTCCGCCAACCCGTGGTAGTCTCCCGCGGCCGCTCGCGCCGAGAGCACCGGGAAGCTCGCGGTCGCTATCGAAATCCCAAAGACTCCCAGCGGAAGTTGATAAAGGAACTGGGCGTAACCCAACACCGCCGGTCCGACGCGTTGCCCATCCTCGATCACAAACCAGTAAGCAATCAGACTGTCCATCAACGTGCTGATCTGGATCGCCGACAGCCCCAGCGCCATGGGCAGCATCAACGAAAACACGCGTCGAAGTTGAGGATCGTGCCAGGACCACGCCAGCGTCGGAAAAAGCGATTCAAACCGCAGCGCCACCAGGGTGGCCGCGAGCTGCAACAACCCAGCCGCCAACGCCGCCGCACAGACGACGTACATCAGCGAACGCCCCGACAGCCCTCCATACCATCCCCCGCCGACCATCGCCGAAAGCATCAGCAGGTTGAGCAGGCTCGGAGCAGCAGCCGGAACGGCGAAGTGACCGCGGACGTGGAGCACGCCGCCGGCCACCGCCACCGCGCAAATCAGTGGACCGTAGGGCAGCAGGATCGCCGTCAAGTCCACCACCAGGTCGTTCGTTGCGTCGCGCCAACAGAACAGACCGGCCTCCGCGGCGACGGTCAATCCTCCAAGCACGGCGAGCATGGCCGTCAGTACCACGCCGACGAATCGCCGCGATTCCGCCTCTCCGCGAGCTTGGAGACTCTCCGTCAGCACCGGAACCATCGCCGACGACAACGCCCCTTCGCCGAACATGCGGCGCGTGAGGTTGGGAATCTGAAACGCGATCCGGAACGCGGACAACAGCTCGCTGGTGCTGAAGAAATAGCTGAACATCGCTTCGCGCAGCAAACCCAGCACCCGCGAGAGGAGCGTCAGCGCCGCAATCAACCCAGCCGAAGATACGACTCGCCGCCCCAGCCCCATGGGCGGAAGGCTAGGGTGTCGCGGCGTGCGGAACAAGAACCGTGGGGCACGTGCTCGCACCTGCCTTTACCATTCGCGGTGCCCACGGCGGGTAGTCGGGCAGATCATCGATCTACCACTGCGCGATGTCGGTGGAAGCAGCTGCCAGAAACTACCTTGACACCGTTTCCCGCGTTGGTCACGGACCAGCGGAGCCGCCCGAACCTGCCGGTTTGACGATCGGATTCGTTTTCGACACCATGCCTCGCCATGAGGGTTCTGGTTCTTGGCAGTGGCGGGCGGGAACATGCGTTGGCGAAGTTCCTCGCCCAAAGCCCGCACGTCTCCCACGTGCTTTGTGCCCCGGGCAACGCCGGCACGGATGAAGTCGGCGAAAACGTCTCCGGCGACCTGTCCAAACTCGACTCCATGGTCGCCCTCGCCAAGGAACGCAACGTCGACTTGACCATCGTCGGGCCCGAAGCGCCCCTTTGTGCCGGAATCGTCGATCGTTTCCAGGCAGCCGGCCTCAGCATCTTCGGCCCCACGGCGGCTGCCGCTCGCATCGAAGGCGACAAGGCCTACGCCAAGCGATTGATGAAACGGGCTCACGTTCCGACCGCCGAGGCACGAATCTTCGATCGTTACAACGAGGCCCGCGACTACGTGGCCACGCGCGATGCGGGGGTGGTCGTCAAGGCCTCCGGTCTTGCGGCTGGGAAAGGCGTTGTCGTCTGCCCCGAACCCGCCGAGGCGCTGGTCGCTTTAGAGCAGATCATGCTCCACCGCCAATTCGGCGACGCCGGCGGCACGGTGGTCGTCGAGGAGATCCTCAGGGGCCAGGAGCTGTCCATCCACGCGTTTGTGGACGATCGGACGATCTATGTGCTCGATTCCGCCCAGGACCACAAAGCCGTCGGCGACGGCGACGTCGGCCCCAACACCGGCGGCATGGGCGCCTACAGCCCGGCCCCCATCGCCACGGATGACGTCCTCCGGATCGTTGAGCGGGAGGTTCTTGTCCCCATTGTCGACGCCCTCCGCGGCGAAGGATCGCCGTATCGCGGCGTCCTCTACGCCGGGCTGATGCTCACGCCCGCCGGTCCCAAAGTGCTGGAGTTCAATTGCCGATTCGGCGACCCGGAAACGCAGGTTCTCCTCAGTCGCTTGGATTGCGATGTTTTTGAACTCCTCAGCGCCGTCGTGGATGGACGACTCGACCAAGCCGAGGTGCGATGGAAAAGCGATTCTGCCGTCTGCGTGGTCATGGCTTCAGGCGGTTACCCCGGAGACTACCAGAGAGGTAAGCGCATCGAAGGATTGGATCGGGCATCCGCCCTACCTGGCGTCCACGTGTTCCACGCGGGCACGCGGCGTCAGGGGAGCGAGGTCGCAAGCTCCGGCGGGCGGGTGCTGGCCGTCACCGCGCTGGGATCCACCATCGCCGACGCCAAGCTCCGCGCCTACGAAGCCGTTGACATGATTCATTTTGAGAAAGCCTTTTGCCGCCGCGACATCGCCGATAAGGCCATGAACGCAGCCGGCTCGCTGAAGTGACCTTCCGTCGTTACAGCAGCAGCGGCCCCACGACGTAAAACACGTCCGCGAGCGAAGCCGCAACGCACCCGCCGAACTGCAGCACGACCGCCCCGGTACACGCCAACGCGACAAACTCTGCAAAGCGCCTCATGCGCGTGATCTCCTTCTTAACTTCAGGCGTTCATGCCAAACGAACCCGCCAACGAGTCCTCGACGCCTATTGCGCCAGCAGAAACGGCGTCGCGATGTTCAGCAGATACACCTCGACGCAACCCGGAAGAAACGCCAAAACCCCGCCCACCGCCGCCAATGCGGACCACCGATAGAACTTTCGCGCCACGCCGAATCTCCTCATCTTGGATGCGGGCTGGAGCATTCTCGCGTCCAGTGCAGCGTCGCCCCTCATGGGCGGCGCTTCCAGAGCAGCGCCGCGGATAAACCGCGACGCTACACAAAAACGGATTCTGCCCTAGAAACTTACCACCGTGCTCACCGTCACGCGCTGCTCCTGCAACTGTTCGTCCGCCGATTCCAACGGAAACTCGTACGTCAGACCGACGTTTACGTTCTCCAGCGCCTGCCAGCGGAACCCTACGCCGGCCGAAAAGAAATCGCGCCCGCGAACGTCCGACGAGCCGAGGCTCCCGACGTCCAGGTAGTCGACGCTCAGCGGCAGACGGTCCGCATTGCTTAGCCAGTGAATGCCGTGCACCTCGATCAGCGGACGGAACGTCTCCGTCAGCTTGTAGTCCAGATGCAGGTTCCACACCAGGCTGTAGTTCGCGTCGTGATGATCGGTCGGAAGCCGACCGCTGACGGCGCCCAGGAAGTGCCACTGCTCCCACCCCTTGGCCAACGACACGAATGGACTCAGCTCCTGGCTGTCACCGCCCTGCAACGCGTCGCTCGAACCGTTGTTCCATTCCCAGCGCATCCCGCCGCTGACCAGGAACTGATCCTCCGGGCGGCTGTACAGCGCGTACTTCAGGCCCACGGCGAGGTCGTTCCATCCGTCGCCCGCGGGCGTGATGTGACTGTCCACCCACGAATAGCCGTCCTTGGTGGCGATCAACGCCAGACGCTCCGTCAGGGCCACGCGAATCTGCGCCGCCGCGACGTGAACCTGCCCCCCGCGCAACTGCGATCCGCCGGGGATTTGGTGATAGGCGTACAGCAACCGCAGATCGGTCGTAATGAACGGATCCTCAAAGTATACGAACATCCCGACCGGCATGACGAAATCGTCATACCCGGCCATCCCGGTCAGGAATCCCTTCCACGTCTTCGCCTCGGCGTCCTGCACCCACTGCGGGTGGTCTGACGACGACTTCGGCTCGACCTTCTGCACCGACGTACCGCCCTGCTTTCCTTCGATCGCCGACCCATCCCACGCCACGTACTTCGGCGCCAGCGACATGCCCGACGATGCCCGCGTCTCCCCGACCGCGGGGACCGCCGTTACCAGAAGCGCGGTGATAGTCCCCGCGCCCAATCTCATTGTATTCCGCGCATTCATGGTGAATCCCTCGATCCCAATAGGCACAGGCGAGATTGCCGGACGGACAGCGGCCCCCGAACAAGGCCGCGCCGACGCAGCGAACCGTTGATCGACCAGTAGACCCGTGCCGCTTGAGTCGATTTCGGGAAGATACCCTTCACTTGACGCGGCTAACTCGGCCCCATGCCGATCGAAGCCAGGGCATGGGCGACAGCCGCGGCGTGGAACCGTTCCATATCCTCCGGCGCCAGTCCGGCCTTGCCTCGAAGCTCCTCGACGTGTTGAGCGATCAACCCATTGTACTCCCGACGGAAAAGCAGGTCGGCGAGCTGCGGCTGGACGTTTTGAAAATCCGGTTCGAACCCGGGTTGCAGCTCGTCGCACCGAACGAGGAAGAAACTGTCCTGCGTTTCGACCACCTCGCTGATCTCCCCGCCGTTCAGTCGTTCCAGAGCCTGTAGGGCAGGAACAAAACGCTCGCGCACGCCGTCGCGGGTGACCCAACCCCATCTTCCGCCGTCCTGGGCATGGGAATCGTTCGAACATCGCCTCGCCAGGTCGGCAAATGCAGCCCCGCTCCTCAGTTCGGCCAACGCCGCCTGCGCCTTGACCCGGGCTTGTGCACGGGCTTCCTCCAACTGTTCGCGGGTCGGATCGGTGACCTCGGCGGAAAGGAGTGCACTGACGCGAACGTCGATGAGCGACATGCTCCGTCGCGGGGTCGTCCGCCACTGCTCACGGCCTTCGATGAACGCAGCCCTAAGCTGGTCGCGCGTCGGCTCAGCCACTTTGGGCCTGATTTGCCCGTCCAAATAGGCCGTGATGACGAATTGACGCCGAATCGCCTTCCGCACTTCATCCAGCGTTCGACCTTCCGTCTCCAGACGTCGTTCGTAACGCCGCTGGATTCCACCGAAGTCCTCGGAAACAGTCTTGCGGATTTCGGTATCGACGAGTTGGTCGATTCGCCTACCCATCGCCTCGTCCACCCGCGCCGCGGCGCGCTGGTATAAGAGGCTTTCAGCCACCTTGTCGGTAACCACTTGGGCGGATCGTTCCGCAACCTGTCGCCGAAAGTCGTCCGTCGCGAGAGACGCCTTGGCTTCCAATTCCTTACCACGCCCCTTCCAGACATCCTCGACGGTCAGCGTCTCGCCCAGGACCACCAGTCGTTCGGGCGAAGCTGAGCTGTTCGCCGCGGAACTTGCCGGAGCGCCGACTCCAGCGGCTGTCGCAGGCGACGAGCCGCCAATCCGCGACGCGTCGCCGATCGGTCCAAAGGGTGTCGGCGCTCCCCATCGGACCGGCGCGTCGCAGCCCAGCCAACTTGCACACGCGAAGGCAACGATAACGCCTCCTCGCACCCCACGTCGCCGACTTCCGCCACTCATTCGTCGCTCCTGCTCATGGTTAGAGCGGTTCTCTTTTTCGTGTGGCGTCGCGGTTTATCCGCGGCGCCCTCTCCCCGCGTCAAAGGCCACGCCGCCCATGAAGGGCGACGCTACGCAAAAAACCGAAAACGCTCTAACCCTGGGCCATCGGCGTGGACCAGCTGCGCTGCGGTTCACGTCCGCAACCCAACTTCCCGCCCCTCGACGGCCCGGGCCAGCATCCGTCTGAGGATCGGCACCAGCGACGCCGGCTCCAGATACGCCGGCGGCAGTCGCAGGTGCACCGTTCGCCCGTCGGGGATGCGCACACTTCCCGGCGCGTCGGCAAACAGCGGTTCGGCCTGCGGCAGGTTGCTCACCACGAACACCACGTCGGGCGGTTGAAGACTGATCGACACGATCCCGAACTGCCGCCCAAGGACGCGAATCTCCGCGAGTTCGATCAGTCGCAACACTTCCGCCGGGATCGGCCCGAACGCATCCACGAGGTCGCGTTCGAGCTGCGCCAAATCCTCGGTCGCCCGACAGGACACGATCCGGCGGTATATCTCGATGCGCGTCCGGTCCGACGCGGCGTAGTGTGCCGGGACGTGGGCGGCGACGTCAAGGTCCACGTGGACGGCCGGCGGCGTCGGATCGGGGTCGTTCTTCAGTCGCCGGACCGCCTGCTCGACGAGTCGGCAGTACATCTCATAGCCCACCGCGGCGATGTGCCCGCTCTGTTCTTTGCCCAGAAGGTTGCCCGCCCCGCGGATTTCCAGATCCCGCATGGCAATCCGGAATCCCGCCCCCAGTTCGCTGAACTCCTCGATGGTCTTGAGCCGCTTGGCGGCCTTGCCCGTCGGAGGACGATCCGGCGAAAGCAGCAGGTAGCAGTACGCGCGATGACTGGATCGCCCGACGCGCCCGCGAAGCTGATGCAGGTCCGCCAGTCCGAAGCGCTCGGCCCGGTTGATGAAAATGGTGTTGGCGGCAGGAATGTCGATGCCGCTCTCAATGATCGTGGTGGCGACGAGCACGTCGGCTTCGCGCCGCGTGAAGCGGTGCATCACCTGCTCCAATTCGTCGTCGCTCATCTGCCCGTGGCCGTAGACCACGCGGGCTTCGGGCACGATCTCACGAATCGAGGCGGCCATGGCGGCGATTGATTGCACGAAGTTGTGCACGAAATAGACCTGCCCGTCGCGGTTCATCTCGCGCAGGATCGCGTCGCGGATCAGGCTTCGCTCGAACGGTCGAACCTGCGTGGCGATCGACCGGCGGTCCACGGGCGGGGTCTGCAGGGCGGAGATGTCGCGGATACCCATCAACGACATGTGCAGCGTCCGCGGGATCGGCGTCGCCGTCAGCGTCAGCACGTCCACCGTCTCCCGAATCGAACGAAGTTTCTCTTTGTGCTCCACGCCGAAGCGCTGTTCCTCGTCGATGATGACCAGTCCGAGGTCGGCGAAGCGCACGTCCTTGCTGAGCAGTCGGTGCGTCCCGATGACCACGTCAGCCTGTCCCCGGCGAACCTGTTCCACAATGCTCTTCTGCTCGGATCCGCTGCGAAAGCGGGAGAGGCACGCAACCTTGAACGGATAGTCGGCCATCCGCTCCTGGAACGTTTCAAAGTGCTGTTCCGCCAGCACCGTCGTGGGGACCAGCACCGCGACCTGACGCCCGTATTCGACGACCTTGAAGGCCGCCCGCATGGCCAGCTCGGTCTTGCCGTACCCCACGTCGCCGCAGATCAGGCGGTCCATCGGTCGGGGGCGGCGGAGATCCTCGCGCACCTCGCCCGCCACGCGAAGTTGGTCCTCCGTCTCTTCATACAGGAACGACGCCTCGAACTCTCGCTGCCACTCGGTGTCCGCTGGGTACGCTGTCCCCTCGACCTCCGCGCGCACCGCCTGCAACCGGAGCAGCGCGGCCGCCAGATCGGAGACCGCCTCCGACACCTTCTCCTTGGTGTTTGACCACCGCCGCCCGCCAAGCGTCGACAGCGTCGGTTTTCGTCCCCCCGCCCCGATGTATTTCTGCACCAGGTCGATCTGCGAAGTCGGAACCTGCACGGCGGCCCCGTCCGCGAACTCGACCTTGAGGAACTCCTCGAACTGGTTGGAGTCGCCCTTCCTCAGGCGCTGCAGACCGCCGTACACGCCGATTCCGTGCCCTGCGTGGACCACGTGGTCGCCGACTTGCAGCTCGGTCCACGACTCGATCGGTCGGGCCGCCTCCACCCGCCGCAGTCGACGACGCGGACGCTGGCGATGGAAGATCTCGTGATGGGCGATCACCGCCGTCTTCGTGGCCGACCAAACGAACCCACGGTGGATCATCCCAAGCTCGGTGCGGATCGACTCCGGCCGACCCGCCGGACGCTCGCCGAGAATCTCCTCCAAACGGCTCCGCTCGCCTTCGTTGTCGCAGACCACGACCACTTCGTGGTCCGACGCCAGACGCGACAACTCCTCGACCGCGTCGGTGGCGGAGCCTTCAAACCGCGACAACGAAGCCGTGTCGAACTCGAACACGTCGTCACCCTGGGCCGCGGTTCCTGCGAAGGGCCACAGTTGCACCTGCGGGCGCTCGGCCAGCAACGACAGAATCTTCGAGGTCTCGAAAAGCTCCGCCGGTTCTCCGAGGCGGGCGTAAATCGTGCGGCCCAGTTCCTGGATCTCGGCCGGGTGGTCCAATACCACGATCGAGTCAGACGGGAGATAGCCAAGGAGTGTCTCCCGCGAATCCCCCGCCGCGCGCGCCGTCGAAGGCAAGACCGCGAATTCAACGAAGTCCAGCGCTTCCGTGGAGCGTTGGGTTCCGATGTCGATGCGGCGAATGGACTCGATCCGTTCGCCGTCAAACTGAATGCGAAACGGCGACCCGTGCCCGGGAACGAAAAGATCGACGAGGTCGCCGCGCCGAGCCACGTCACCCGGAGACTCCACGACGTCGAGCCGTTCAAACCCGCGCTCGATGGCCCATTCCAGGATCGAGTCCGGCGTCCGGCCGGCGGCCCCGTCGTGCGCTCCCGCCGTGCTCAATTGCAACGTGTTCCGATCCAGCGCCGCGGAGTCCGGCACCGGCTGCATCAGCGACTGGATGGGGGCGACAAGCACCGTTCCAGGGTGCCGACGGCCGCGGAGCGCGTCACGTCCGTCCGCGCGGCAACCTGCGCGCCGCAGCAGACCACAGACCCTCAGTCGCTCAGCTTGTATCTCTCCGCTTCCGGCGCCCTCGCCGGGAATCGCCTCCCACGCCGGAAAGACCTCGCAGGGGCGACCCAGAAAGAGTTCGAGGTCGTCGCGGGCCTGGTCGGCCCCTTCAAGATGTGCCGTAACGTACAGGACGTCTCGGTCGGCGGCGACGCTCGCCGCCGCTAGGCGCGCGGACGCCCCCCACAGCCCGCAGACGTGAACCACCCCCCTGCCCTGGGCGGCACGCTGTCGTAGGGCCGCTAATCGCGGATCAGCGGCGATCGAACGAACCACCATGTTCGTAGGCCTATCGTAGCTCCGCACTTTCACTTCGCCAGAAGCCTCCCTGGCACGACAGCGCTGCATCTGGTTCAGAGCCGCGGGCTGCCAGCCCGCGGACTTGTCACCGGGCTTGCCCTGATGCCACCTCCGACGTTAGTCACAGCCGAGTCCAGCAGCCTGGAGATACGAGGCCAGGCTCGGCTGTGAGTAACTCGGCGGCGCGGGCTGTGAAAAGACGCGCGGCCGGAATGAAAAGTAAGCTATCCCCAAGAATTCCGGGGGAAACGGAGTCTTGACGCTTCGCGTGAAGGGGAGCCGCCCGGTGCTCTGAAACGCCGGACACCGCATGGAGCGGTCCAGCGCGGACCGCTCGTGATCACGAGCGGTCCTGAACACACGCCCCGGCCCCGCCTAAACTGTCACGGACCCGGCCACGGCTTCGACCTCACCCTGACCTTGCCGTCCTTTCCGTCAGCATCTATCCTCGGCCGCCGATCCGTTGGCGCGGCGGACAAAGTCACCTTGTTTTCTGTTTACGCTTGTTCCGCCGGCTTGAAAGATAAGGAGCGCGACGCGGGGCAGGCTGCCCCCATCGTGTCACTGTAGAAGGGCCTTGCCCCGGTGAATCTTAGCGAACTTCATGACAGGCTGGGCGAGATCGAGCGGCATACGGCGGCCGCACTTGGTGGCGTCGCGTCGGCGGACGTCTTGCGCGGGTTGGAGTCGCGGGTTCTGGGCAAGACCGGTTCCCTGGGATTGTTGCTCGCGTCGGTCAAGGAGTTCCCGCCGGATCAGCGCGGCGCCGTTGGAAAAGCGCTGAACGATAGCAAGGGTCGGATCAAAGCGGCCGTCGATGCGAGGATGGCCGAGCTGCAATCGATGTCCGCGGATGCGGAGGACGCGCAATCACGGGCGTACGACCCGACGCTCCCACCAGACGCGCGCGAGATGGGCAGCGTCCATCCCGTAACCGCCGTCCAGTGGGAGGTCGAGCGACTTTTTGAGCGGCTGGGCTTCACGGTGGAGGCCGGGCCGGAGATGGAGACGGAATACGCCAACTTCGAGGCCTTGAATATTCCCGCGACGCATCCGGCGCGAGACATGCAGGACACCTTCTGGTTGAAGAATGGAATGGTGCTCCGGACGCACACCTCTCCGGTGCAGTACCGATCGATGATCAAGTTCGGGGCGCCGCTGCGGGTGATCGCGCCGGGGCGGTGCTTTCGTTACGAAACGATCGACGCGTCGCACGAGAACACGTTTCACCAGATCGAAGGGTTGATGATCGACCGGGACATCTCGCTGGCCAACCTGATCGCGCTGGCGCGGATGCTGCTGGGCGAAGTGATGCAGCGGGAAGTGAAGATCCGCGTCAGGCCGGGATACTTCCCCTTCGTCGAGCCGGGCATTGAGATCGACATGAACTGCGAGATCTGCGGCGGGAAAGGCTGTCCGACGTGCAAGCATTCGGGTTGGGTGGAGGTGTTACCCGCGGGCATGGTGCATCCCAACGTGCTTCGTGCGGGCAACATCGACACGGAGAAGTACACGGGGTTCGCGTTTGGACTGGGCCTGACGCGACTGGCGATGATGAAATTCGGGATTCGCGACATTCGAGGGCTGAACAGCGGGGATTTGCGTCCTATCGTGCCGGCGGCGCGGCTGGCGGGAACCGTGGTGTGGGAGAAATGACGTTTCTTGTGTAGCGTCGCGGTTTATCCGCGGCGCGATGTTCCACAAACACCGATGGACGGCGAAGCGAACAACACGGGTCAGGAAAAGAATCGGCCGCCCAGTCCGTTGAAGACCTGGGGTCAAAACAAGTCTGTTCGCCTGCAAGATTTTGATTATCATGAGCACGCGCCATACCATGTTATTGTACGCTGTCGCCCAGGGGCCGCGCCGTTTGGTCGCACGGTAATGGCCACTATGGCGGCCGAAGCACTGACAACACTTTTAGGCGAACTGAACGCGCATCTTGGCGCATTTTGTTTGATGCCTGATCATCTGCATGTGTTGTTGTCACCGGACCAAAGCGGGAGGTCGGTTGGTGAGATTATAGGACGATACAAGGGGATCACGACGAAACGAAGTTGGTTCCTTGGATGGGAAGGGCGACTGTGGCAAGCGCCGTTTTACGACCATATCGTTCGACGGTCTGAGAGCATCGTTGACGTCGCTCGCTATATATACGAAAACCCTGACCGGAGAGGCTTGTCTTCGGAGTACCCATATAGGTGGGTTGATGCACAGGTGTGCGCGCGATCGCAGGGGCACAGGGGCGGTTGAGTTGACTCCGACTGCGAGGTCGTCAACTCTCTTCAGGAGGGCAATAATGGATCGTAAGCGAGCACTCTGGTTAATTGATGGCGCCTACCTGCTGAAGGCCGGATCCTCCCGCCTTCCGAAGAACTGCGTGCTTGACTACAAGAAGCTTCGAGACCGCGTCGAACAGGATGGACTACTCTGGCAGGCGTACTATCTGAATTCCACGCGCAATCCGCCGACCGACCAACTGGACGCCTTCCACACATGGTTGCGATCCGCGCCCCCAAGTGGTCCGAAGATCCAGACAAAGCTCTACTCACTGAAAGAAATTGACATCGGTCAAGCGTATTGCGAGTCGTGCAAAACACCGGTGAAGCTGAAGTGCACGAAAT
>JBBTCJ010000037.1:0-18264 GCA_038043285.1 Planctomycetota bacterium
TCGCCGAGGTGGCGGGTCGGTACAAAAGCAGCGAACCGCTCGAACTCGGCGCCCATCTGCGGGCCCACTACAACCCCATCATTGCCAAAATTCGCACCATGGAGAAGCCCGTTGTGGCCGCGGTCAACGGGGTCGCCGCCGGGGCTGGTTGCAGTCTCGCCCTGGCCTGTGACATGCGAATTGCGGCGGAAAGCGCAAGCTTTGTCGAAGCCTTTATCCACGTTGGGTTGGTTCCGGATTGTGGCAGCACGTTCTTTCTTCCGCGGCTTGTGGGCCTCGCCCGGGCTTTGGAAGTCGCGATGACTGGAAGGAAGATCAAATCCGATGAGGCCCTGCGCCTCGGACTCGTCAGTCAGGTCGTTCCGGATGCGGATCTTTTTTCGGCGACGACGAAACTTGCGACGCAGCTTGCGACCCTTCCGACTCGTGCGATCGGAATGACCAAGCGAGCGCTGAACGCGGCCTGGCGCGCTGACATCGAAGGACATCTCGACTACGAAGCCATGCTGCAAACGACCGCCGGTCAGACGAAGGACCACCACGAAGGTGTGATCGCGTTCCTAGAGAAGCGCCCGGCAAAGTTCGTCGGCGAGTAAATGGCGATTGCTTGTGATTTGATGCAAGTTACAAACGGTCCGGCCCCGGCGGCCAGAAGGTACCTCAGTCGGACCTTCGTCTCGCCCTGCGAGAGAAATGAGGGAGTCCTTGCCCGGCCCACGCGACGCCGCTACCTTCGCGTCGGATTTCTTCTTTTGGTTCCTGTTTGGAGGGCCTGCAAAACGTGACCAGCGCCGCATTCACGAGGGAGAGTTGCACCGTGTCGTCCGATTCGCTCGCACCGTCCGCCCACGCCAAGGCCGTCGAACTTGCCAAACACTCCCTGCGTATGACCACGTCGTCAGGCTCGGGGCATCCATCAACGGCGATGGCCTTGAGCCACATCGTGGTTGAATTGATGTACCGGCGCATGAAATACGATCCGGCGGACCCGTGGAATCCTAACTCCGATCGTCTCGTACTTTCGCTCGGACACGCGGTCCCCATCGTTTACGCGGCGTACGCCGATCTCGGCGGCGCCGTCGGCGCGGCGCAGAGCCAGCGACGAATCCTCAAGCTGGATGACTTGTCTCATCTGCGCGAACTCAAGAGCGTTTTGGACGGCCATCCCAACCCCGCTGAGGGGTTCCCATTCTTCGACGCGGCGACGGGATCACTGGGGCAGGGCTTGTCCGTCGCCGCGGGGCTGGCAACGGCCGCCCGACTCGACAAGATCGACAAACGAGTTTATTGCATCGTCGGCGATGGCGAATCGCGCGAAGGGCAAATCTGGGAGGCGATGGATTTCATCGTCGATCATCGCTTGCATTCAGTCCGTGTGATCTTCAGCTGCAACGGTCACGGTCAGGCCGGTCCGACCTCGCCGCAGCAATCCGCCGACGCCATTGCCGACAAGGCGGCGGCCTTCCGTTGGGAGGTTCTCCGCGTCGATGGCCACGATCCGGAGTCCATATCGAGCGCCTTCGACCGCGCCGAGTCGATGGATCGCCCGGTTGCCATCGTTGCCACAACGGTCAAGGGGTGGGGGGTTCCGTCGATCATCGGCAAGAACTATCACGGCAAGCCGCTTAACGACAGGGAACTTGCGACGGCAATGCGGGAGCTTGACGCAACCGCGTCGTGTCTGGGCGCGGCGGCGTCGCCGGATTGGAAGCCCGATCGTCCCGCGCCTGGCTCGCCCCGGACTGCGACAATGAGGATCACCTTGCCGCCGATCGCCGAGGCGTTCCGTCGCACGGGACTTGAAAGCGCACTCGAAAAGAAGAAGTTGGCCACGCGCGTCGCCTACGGAGCGGCCCTCGTCGCGCTAGGCGATGTCGATCCGCGCGTGGTGGCACTGGATGGCGATGTAAGCAATTCGACCTACGCCAACATGTTCGAACGCGAGCACCGCGATCGATTCTTCGAGTGCAAGATCGCGGAGCAAAACATGATCAGCGTGGCCGCCGGGTTGTCTGCATCCGGAAAGATCCCCTTCGCCAGCAGTTTCGCCAAGTTTCTCGCCCGCGCCGTCGATCAGATTGATATGGCGAGTATCTCCAGGGCGAACGTCAAGATCGTCGGTTCGCACTCTGGAGTTTCACTCGGCGCCGACGGACCGTCGCAAATGTCGCTCTCCGACCTGGCCTATTTCCGCAGTATGACCCGTGCGGAGACCGGCCACGGTGTCGCCTGCCGGGTGTTCCATCCCTCCGACGCCGTCAGCGCCTACCGCTGCGTCGAACTAATGGCCAACGTCGACGGTCTTTGCTTCATGCGGACGCACCGCCCGGACGCTTCGTTTCTCTACCCGTTGGAGGAGACCTTCGCGCTCGACGGTTGTAAACGCCTGCGGTGCGGGAGTAAACTCACGCTGGTCAGCGCCGGTTACATGCTCCACGCCGTCCTGGACGTTGCCGAAGAACTCACCCGCAACGGCATCGACTGTAACGTCTTCGACGCCTACACGTTTCCCCTGGATGCGACGCCGATCCTCCACGCGGCACGAGGGTCGGGGGGTACGATTCTGACGGTCGAGGATAACTATGTGGGCGGGTTGCAGGCCGAACTGGCTGAAGCGGCCGCGGAGGCTGGCGATGTCCGCGTGGTCGGCTTGACCGCAGGTCGGATTCCCAAATCCGCCAAGACGGCCGAGGAGGTCTTCGAATACGTCGGCGTGGGACGACAGCACATTCTCGCCGCCGCCCGCAAGCTTGCCGGGGCGTAGCCCGCGGGTGGCGAACCCGGCGTCCGTTCCAAGCGTTGTAACGAGAGCGGCCCCTGCTTGGGCGTGATCCCGCGATTCTCGCGCGCGGCGTTCCCGGGATTCTGGAGGATGAGACGACAATGCGCATCCGGATTTTGCTTGCGCTAACCGGCGGCCTGGTGATGGGGGTAGCCTCAGTGGTGGGCGGCGGGGAGGAGCCCGCCGATCCGTCGGTGTCTGAGGCGAAGGCCGATGCCCCGCTCCCTGCGGCTGAACTTGAAGTTGTCGAGCTGTGGGTCGGTACGTGGAACATCGAGGAAACGCACTTCGACGTGAAAGGACAGATCGTCGCCACGCTCAAGGGAACCGAAGAAATCGGGTGGAAGCTTAATCACCACGCCGTTGAACGGGCTTACACGACGAGGCGACCCTCGGACGTATTTCGTGCCGTCGGGTGGCTGACCTGGAGCGAACCGCAGAAGTCCTACGTCGGCGTCTGGATCAACAACGCGGGACTCGGCGGGCTGGTGACCCAAAAGGGTTCCTGGGACGCCGCGACGCGCACCATGACCTTCGACGTGGAGGCGTCAGCCGCTGACGGGCGTCCCGAGCGGTTCAAGGTCGTGGAGCGGTTCGCCGACGAGAAGACCCGCGAAGCCACGACCTTCCGCATTGACCCGTCCGGGGCCGTCAAGATGCTCGAGGTACGCTACACCCGCTCGACGCCGTGCCCTGCCCGCGTACGCATTATTTTCGACAACTGACCGACTCGTGGGCGCCCCGCTTCTCCTTGCGGCACCGCAGGACCAACGGGTCCACTGCTCACCCCGCCGGCTGGCACACCTTCACGGTCAATGCCCCGGCCATCGCTATCGCAAGCGAAAGTTTCGCTGCAATGCCGACCGTGAACCCAATGGCGGCGAATACGCCTACGCGTGCGCTTCCCTGAAGCCGGTTGCGAACGTGAGCCTCGGTTAGCGCGGCTCCGAGGAAGCATCCCACGATCGCTCCGAACAGCGTTCCGACAATGGGCAGCGGGAGCGAAAACACGAACATCCCCACGATCCCGCCGATCATGCCGCCCCAGGACGCCTGGCGACTCGCTCCCGCGCCGCGGGCGATCAGTGCCGACGCGAGCAACTCCACAAGCTCTCCAAGAATCGCTATTCCGGCCAGCAACCCAACCCAGCCGACGCTGATCCGCTGCCAGTCGGTTAGCCACCCATAGCCCGCCCCGACCGCGACAATCAGCCAGGTTCCAGGCAGCCTCAGGAACGTCAGGAGGACACCGGCAAGCGACATGAGCATCACTCCGCCGATCATGCTCCATTCGAGAATCGCGTTCACCGGACTTCCACCGTTCCGTCGCAGTCGGTTCCGGGACCACCCCACGCGGTGGGTACGCACCGCGTAAGCCGACTTCCTCAAGGTTATCGAACCGACCTTTCGGATGTACAATGTAATTGAATCGCGTGAGGAATCGAGACGATCCTACGAACGTCGCCCGACAGGGGTTGTTCTGATGATGGTCCGTGAACCCATCGTAGCCGGACGCTTCTACGAAGCGGGCGCCGAGCGTTGCCGCGCGGCGGTCGTGGATCTATTGAGTCGCGCGGGCGAGGCATTCACGACCGAGAAAACGATCTACGGCGGTCTTGTTCCCCATGCCGGATGGGTGTGCAGCGGCGTGGTGGCAGCCCGCGTCTTCCAGGCAATCCGGCGGCAGGGCTTGCCGCGAACGATCGTTCTTTTCGGTGGGGTACACCGTTATCGCGGTCGGGAAGCGGCGCTCTTCGGTGGAGGACGTTGGGAAACGCCGTTGGGCCCGGTAGAGATCGACTCACGCCTCGCGGAGCGCATCCTGGGCCATACCAGTCTGATTATCGAAGATGCCTACGCGCACGAGGATGAACATTCACTTGAGGTTCAGGTTCCGTTCATCAAATATTTGTTCCCTGAGACGCGGATTGTGCCGATCATGGTTCCCAGCCTGGCGACCGCCGATGAGGTCGGGGAAGCGGTGGGGCGGACGCTGAAGGCTTACAACTCCGAGGCGGTCGTTGTCGGCACGACGGACCTGACCCACTACGGCCCGAACTACGGGTTTATCCCGGAGGGTGTCGGCGCGAAAGGCAACCGCTGGGCCAAGGAGGTCAACGATCGGCGGTTTATCGATTTGGTCTGCCGGATGCAATGTGAGACCTTGGTCGCAGAGGCGGTGGAGAAGAAGAACGCGTGCAGCAGCGGAGCGGCGGCGGCAACCCTGGCCACAGCCCGGACCCTCGGTGCCGCCTGCGGCGTGCTGCTTGAACATACCACCAGCAGCGAAGTGCTCACCGGTTTATCGAACGAAACCATGACCGATTCCGTCGGATACGCGGGGATCGTTTTTGTCTGATCGCGGGGTGGAGCCCGAGGTCTGCAACCAACCACCCACTCCGAAAGTCAGGAACCCGATGCCCAGAATCCTGGTTGCCGACAAGATCGCCGAGGCGGGCCTGGAGCGCCTTCGGAACTGCCCCGAGGTGAGCGTAGACGTGCGTCACGGCCTATCGCCGGCGGAACTTGCCTCGATCATCGGCGACTACGACGGCGTCCTTGTCCGCTCCGCCGTGAAGATCACCGGGGAAACTCTCGCCCGTCCCGGGAATCTCTCGGTCATCGCCCGCGCCGGCGTCGGGGTGGACAACGTGGACGTGGAAGCGGCGACGGCGGCCGGCATCCTGGTCCTCAACACACCCGACGCCAACACCATCTCCACCGCGGAACACACCGTGGCCATGATGTTGGCCCTGCACCATCGGATCGCTGAAGCGCACGAACACGTTCGCGGAGGGGGATGGAACCGCAACGCCTACCTGGGAGAACAATTAGCGGGGCGAACGCTGGGCATCGTCGGTCTGGGGCGAATCGGACGCGCCGTCGCCCAACGCGCCCGGGGGTTGGAAATGAACGTCCTCGCCCACGATCCGTTTGTCTCCGGCGACACAGCCCTGGACGGCACGGTCCTCTTGGTGAAGGATCTTCAAGAGATGCTTCGGCGTTGCGACTGCGTAACTCTACACGCGGCGCTCTCCGCCGACACGCGCCACATCCTCGGCGCGATGGAGATCGCGGCGATGAAGCCTGGTGCCCGGCTTATCAACTGCGCTCGCGGCGCGTTGATCGATGAAGCCGCATTGGCGGACGCATTGAACAGCGGGCGATTGGCGGGCGCGGCCGTCGATGTCTTCGAAAACGAACCGCCGGTAGGAAGCCCGCTGCTGTCGGCCAAGAACATTCTGCTGACGCCGCATTTGGCCGCCTCGACGGCGGAAGCTCAGTTGCGGGTCTCCGTGGACGCCTGCGACGCAATCCTGGCTTACCTGCTCCGCGGCGAGATTCGTGGCCCGGTCAACGTGGCCGGAATGCCTTTGCACCTTACTCCGCGAACTCGGGCCTACCTCGACCTCTGCACTCGATTGGGGACCATTCTTTCCGCCTGGACGGCCGAGGGGGCCGATCGCATCTCGGTCAGCCTTTACGGCGACGATCTGCGCGACGTGGCGGAAACGCTTGCGTGGCAGTCGATGATCGCCGTCCTGGGACCGCGCCTCGATGTCCGGCTCACGCTCGTGAACGCCCGCGAGCAGGCCAAGCGCCGCGGCATCGCCGTAGAACACGCCATCCTTTCCGAACGCCGCAACTTTCCCGAATCCGTCGTCGTCGCCGTCGAGTCCCGCGGCCAGCGGCACGAGATTGAGGGCACGGTCTTCGGCGACGGGCGGCCTCGCGTGCTGGCGATTGATGGCTACCGCATGGAGCTGGTTCCCGAACGGTCGATGGCCCTGATTTTCAACGATGATCGACCGGGCGTGATTGGTCTGGTGGGGCAGGCCTTCGGTCAAGCGGGCATTAACATCGCCGACATGGCCCTCTCCCGACGCGGGAAAACGGCGCTGATGGTCCTCAAGCTCGATGCACCGCTGCCGGATTCCCTCCGAGCCGTGCTTCGCCAAACGAACCCACCGATCCTTTCCCTCCAAACCATTTCGCTCCCCCCCGTGGAGAACGGTACGATCCTGGTATGACCGAACGCATTGCGATCGGGCTTGACCTCGGCGGCACGAACCTCAAGGCTGCCCTGCTGGAGGCGGACGGGCGGGTTGCCGCAAGCTGCTCGCGACCCGTGAACGCCTCCGCAGGCCCCCAATCCGCCATGGCCGCGATGGTCGAGGTCGGCCAGGAACTCTTGGCCGTTGTCCGCGCGGATTTCACAGACCTCGTTGGCGCGGGTTTGGGTACCCCGGGCCCGCTGGATCTTGCCAAGGGAACCATCGTGCAGCCCGCCAACCTTCTTGGTTGGGCGGACGTCCCCATCCGCGACGAACTCGCCCGCCGCCTGGGCTGTCCCGTCGTGTTGGAGAACGACGCCAACGCAGCCGCATACGGCGAGTTCCGCGCGGGCGCGGGACGGGGAGTCAACGACATGGTCATGCTGACGCTGGGGACCGGCGTCGGCGCCGGGGTGATCGTGAACGGCTCGATCCTGCATGGCCACTTCGGCAATGCCGCTGAACTGGGACATTGGATCGTCCATCCGGAGGGACTCCAATGCCCCTGCGGGCAGCGCGGCTGCCTCGAACAATACGCTTCGGCGTCCGCGGTGGCTCGTCGCGTGGCGAGCGCGATCCAGGGTGGTCGGACCAGTGTTCTTGCGAGTCAAATCAAAGCCGGTGAGGGTAAGCTCGACGCCAAGTCGGTCGCCGATGCCGCTCGGCTCGGCGACGTGCTTTGCCTGGACGTCTGGGATGAAGTCTGCAGGTATTTGGCGATCGCGTGCGTCAATGTCCAACACGCGTTCAACCCCGCGCGGATCGTTCTGGGAGGTGGATTAGCCGACGCCGGCGATCTGCTGTTCAATCGGGTTCGTCGGGTGTTTCATCGCCTGCGATGGACGCTCATGGCGGACGCACCGGAAATCGTCGCTGCTTCCCTCGGCAGCACCGCAGGCGCCATCGGGGCCGCTCACCTGGCATGGTCGTCGCTCAAAGACGCTCACCGTCACCTTGAAGGCGGTTGACGCGGATGCCGTTCGCTGCGGGCGGGCTGCGTGCGAGGTCCGAATGCCCAGACTCTATCGCTTCGGCTCGAGCGCCTGTGCACGGAGGTCTTCTGCTCGCTCAAGCACTTCGTCGTTCGTCGGCTTGTCCGCTGGTTCGAGCACGAAGTGGCGCTGTCTGACGTCGTGAAGCCAGCCCGGCCATAGCACTTCTGCAAAAAAATCGAACGGGACGATCTGATACCACGGCGGTTTGATCGGCCAATTCGTTTGGAGTGTCTTGTATCCTTCCTTGCGAACCGTGACCTCGTAGTCGCCATACCAGAGAAAATCTGTCGTTACCTCGCTAATGCCGACCTCCTGTTCGTTGAGGAAGACGTGCGCGTGCGGCGGCTCCGTGGTGATGGTTACCGTTCGTCGAACGCAACCCGGTGCAGGAAGGGCGGCGATCATCGCCCCCAGCGCGAATCCGCCGGGGAGCGTAATCCGCCAAGGCCGCATAGTGATCCGGGGGTTCGGTTCAGTTGCTCGCATGATGTCTTGTTGCCTCCAGGGGGTATGAGGTTAGCCGGACGGCGTCCCCGTCACGATGCATCGAGTTCGATGATTTCAGCGGAGAGCGCTGCCGGATCGAGCAATGCGACCGTACATCGCCCTCCGACCCAACCGCAGCACTCGCCGGGGTTAAGGTACAGTTTCCCTTTTTCGCTCCTGTTGACAACCTCATGCGTGTGGCCGGTGATGACGACGTCAGCCCGCGCGATATCCTCTGACGAACACCAATCGATGAAATGATGCACGAGAACCCGCTTTCCACTAAATCCAACCCAGAGCGGTCCGTCGGCAACCTGGGGCAGCAGCTTCTTCAATCCCGCCCGTTCGCCGTCGTTGTTGCCGTACACTGCGTGGATCGGTCCGGAAAACGACAGCAGCCGCCGGACGGCAAACGGCGCGACAAAATCGCCCGCGTGTATGACTACCTCCACGCCACGGGCCGAAAACAGGCGCATGGCTGCGTCGACGGCGGGCAGCCGGTCATGCGTGTCCGCCATGACGCCGATCAACATCCCAGGCGCTCCCCGTCGAACTTCGCTCCGGCGTGGCGCCTTTTCCTCGCAATGGTTCCCGATGTTCGCCACTTCAGGGACGCGGCGTCAGCGGTGTCCATGCAGATATTCGTTCAAGTACTCGATCGTCGCTTGCTGCTCGGCCACCTCGCTCGCCAGAATATCGCCCGCCGAGACCATGCCGTACAGCTTTCCGTCCTCGACAACCGGAAGATGCCGAATTCGCTTCTCCGTCATCACCGATCGGCACTCAGACAACTTCGTATCCCGACGACAACACGCCGTCGGAGAGGTCATGACCTTCCCGACGTGAGTGGTCCGGGGGTCCAATCCGGCGGCCACGATGCGATTGAGCACATCGCGCTCGGTGAAAATCCCAACAACCTTCTCCCCGCTGGTGACGACGAGCGCGCCGATGCGCCTTTGGTTCATTAGGGTGGCTGCGTCAAGGACGACCGCCTCGCGGTCAATCGTGGCGACCGTTGTTCCCTTCCGATTCAGGATGCTCTGTGCCGTGGGCATCGCCGTATTCCTCCTTGAAGAGATGGCCCAAACCGCGCTGGAGGCATTCTGCCACCGGTCTGCTGGTCCTGCAAGGAGGGAGGCCGAATCGTTGGGAATAAGGGAGGGGAGGGGCGATGCAGGTCGGGAGCGGGTCGAAGGCACCCGACCTGCATCGTTTCGCCGGTGCGTCACGCCGGCTTGGGTCGTCGTTCTTCTGTCGCCCCCGCCTGGAACGACGCAGGCCCGCCGTCGCGGGGGGCGACTTTGCGTTTTTTGCGTCCGAACACTTCGGCCAAGGCGGCCACTTTCGCCGCCGCGCGTTCTCCTTGGCGGAGCCGAGCAACGGGAGGAAACCCTGCTCCCATAGACGCGCGACTTGACCGCGCGCGCTCGGATTTCCTTGTAAAGTTTTGTAACTACCTTGACCGGCTTGGATTGTAGTTCCGAGCCGTCGCCTCCCGGCGTTCCCAATACCGCCCTGATCCCTGGGCAGCGGAAGGACTACCAGCCAAGCAATGAATCCAGTTCGTCGAGGGATGTGATTTCCCTGGATGCGCACCCGCCTTGGGCAGGCGGAGCGTCACGGTAAACGCCGTCGCTCCGCAGGACGCGGACGCTCTGCCATCCGAGCCTGTTGGGAGCGACGAAGTCTTTGGCTTGGTTGTCCCCCACATAGAAACATGATCCATGCGAAACGCCGAGTGCCGAAGCCATCCGCTCGAACGCCCAGGGATGCGGCTTGGCGAAGTTGAGGCTGTCGGAACCATCCGCAGCACGCAGCTCGCTGGTCACGATGATCTGATCGAGGCGTCCGCGGAGTTCGAGTACGTCAATCTTACGCCATTGCTGGCCGGCGGGTCCGTCGGTAATCAACCCGAGCCTCACAGTCGACCGCAGCCGCCGCAGTGCGGCGTCGGCATCAACGTAGAGACGAATGCTGGGGACGTGTTCCCGGAAGACGGACACCATTTGTCGAACCAAGTCGGCCGATCCGACCGGCCCGCGATCAGCGATGAGTCTGTCGAACACGCGACCTCGGTGTTCGGTGTCGAAAAGTCGCCGCATCTCCGCGACCGTGGTTCCGGGGTCGCCTAACTCGGTTTCGAAGGCCTGGGCCACGGTCGCAAAGCCGCTGAACGCGTACTCCCGCTCCGGATAAAGTGTGTCGTCTAAATCGAAAATGACTGCCTTGGGAGCGGAAAACATCAACGCCGCCGTCCCTTCGACGACCCCGGGCCGCCGGCAAGCGTGCTTTTTGGAGCAAACCGAATGTTGGACGACTTCTCGACGAACACCGAGTCGTCAAACCGCAGCATCGCGACATTCGCCTGGAAGCCGTCGATTCTGATGAGCGGTCGGCGTCCGAGGTATTCCTCCAGTATCCAGCCTGGGAAGTCGGCGCCGGCGCGGATCGCCAGCGGAGCTCCGCCGCCGAACCGTGGATTTACCTCGATGACACGAATCCGCCGTGCCGGCGTGAGCATGCACTGAACGGTGATCACGCCGCGACATTCTCCCAATGCCTCTACCACGCGCCGTCCGACTGCCATGATTTTCCGGTTCTTGACTGTTACCCCTTTGCTGACCTCGCCGCCGCGAACTTCGAGGCGCTTCCGCGGGACGATGCACCGCGCCACGCCGTCCAGACCCGTGTAGACGTCCAAGGTGTACTCCTCGCCCTGGACGTACTCCTGGACGATCGGGGCCTCGACCGTCTTTCCGAAGGTCGTCAGTTCGTCCAGGTTGTGGACGACGTAGTTGCCCAGTGCAGCGCTGCCCGCGCGTGGTTTCAAGTAGTAGGGGAACCGATGTTTCTTTCGGTGAACCACGTCCGCCCAGGCCCATGTGCGCGGCGTGTCGATCCCGCGGCCCTGTAGAATCCGAAAGGTCTCAAGTTTGTCGCGGCACGCGTGGACCACCTGGCGAGATGAAATGACCACCGTGCATCCGAGTTCGGCCAGTCGTTCGCGGGCCTCCGAAAGTGGCAGAAGTTCCGAGTCGATCAGCGGAACGAGCAAATCAATACCTTCCCGACGCACCAGCCCCTCGACTGCATCAACGTACCCGCCAGATGAGATCGACGGGACAAGGTGCGCACGATCGACCAGATGCAGGCCGGGTGAGTAGCTACTCGCGTCCGCGCCATGAACCTCCAGGCGGATCCCCAACCTTTCTGCCGCCGTACGAAACGCGCGGAGTAGCTCTACGCGCCGACCGATGCAGGTCAGCAGCAGGCGGACCGTTGGCCGCGTTCTCCGCCCTCGAACAGGCGGCCTTGCGTCCGACCTGGTTGTGCGAATGGAGGAAGGGTTCACGTTGGTGGCATCCTAGATAAAGCCCGGCAAGCGGGAAAGCGACGGCGCCGGATTCCGCCGCTGCCCGATTGTCGGCATCACGGTTCTTGGGGGCGATTCCGGCACTGGCGGGCCAGCCGCACGCCCGTCCCCCCAACGAGGGGCTTGCAGGGTTGAAAGGGCATCACGCCGCGTCTGCGACACTCGACAGGAAGGCGACATCACGCAATACTACACGGCTCGACATCGGCGGGCGGTATGAACTCAGGCGAGGCAGGGGCGACGGAATGCAACCTCAGGCGATGATCCAATTGATCGGAAGTGGGAATACGGCCACGATCGAGGAGGCATGGATGGGACTGGTCGAGTCCGCGGAGGCTACCAGCGCAAGCCTGAAGCAGTACGCCCCGGTGTTCGTCGAACTTTGCAACCGGGGAAAGACGCCGGTGGCGGAGGCGCTGGCATGGACTGCGGTCGAGGCCGTCGCGGAACGGGGCTCGCATGCCGACGCGCTGGACTTGGCGTCGTCATATTTGTTGGCGATCGGAGACAGCGAAGAACTGCGCAAGCAGGTCGCCGAGGAGTTCCGCAAGGCGCATTCCGACGTCGAGGGCGTCGACGAATTGCTGCGCGAGGCGGGTCTGGCGGGAGGTCGGCCCGTACGACGCGCTCTTCGAACGCTGGAGGTCTGCCTGGCCGTCAAGGAGGGTGATTATCTGGCGGCCCGCGAGGAGGACGGGGCTGCGCAAATCACGTCCATCGACCGCACAAACTGGTCGTTCAAGATTGAGAACCAAGCCGGAGCGGAGACCCTGGGGGCGGTGCACCTCGCGGACCGTTTTCGGGCCGCATCGGCGACGGACTTCCACGTGCTCAAGCACCTCGACGTGGCTGCCTTTCGACGGCGGATGGAGGACGAGCCGGTGGAGTTGGTGGCCGATCTGTGTCGGCGGCGCGGTGGGCGATTGGACAGCGATGAGTTGGAAGCGTTTTGCGTTCCGAGCGTGTTCGACGACCAGGAGTGGAAAAAGTGGTGGTCAAAGGCGCGATCGAATCTGAAGAAGTGCTCCAACCTTCGAGTCGAGGGTCGGACGCCCGTTACCCTGACCTACGTCGATGCGCCGGTGTCGTATGGCGAGGAGATGTTGGCTGACCTTCTGCGCCACCGCGACCCGGCCGCCCGCTACGATATCGTGCAGCGGCATCTGCGGGAATGTGCGGTTCGCGGGCAAGAGGCTGACAAGGCGGTGCTGGTTCGGTGTTCAGAGGAGTTGGGGAAGCAGGCGGCCGAGCTTCGTCGTCGCAACGAACCAACGGCCGGCCTGGTGGCCGTGATGTCGTGGCGGGTCGGGCAGCGCAGCGACGCCGTTGACGGAAGGGCGGAGGCTGTGCGGATCCTCGCTATGGCAAAGGACGTAGCGGCGGTCTTTGCCCGCATCGGCGATGGCGACTTGGTGGACCTTGCCTGTGAAGCGCTGGCGGAGGCGCGGCCGGGAGAGTGGCGTAGTCTTCTGGTGGGATTGCTGCCGACGTTACCTCAGGGGGCGTGCGATCGGGCGGTCAAACGGTTATTGGCGGCAGACTGCGCGATCGCGGAGCTTGAGGCTGTTGTGCCGCGGATATTGGGCTCGCCCCTGACGTGTTTCGAGGCGTTGCTGTGGCTTTGGGATGGTCCGGCCGACGCGGTGCTTGCCCGGGCGGCATCGCCTCTGACCGTGCTTAACCGCGTGCTGCGTGCGCTGCAGGACGTGGCTCGCGGAGAAGTCGCGTCGAAGGAACAGGCGAAGACCATCTGCCAGCGTGCCCGATCCGTGCTTTCGGCGCGGAACTACGAGCGATTCCAGAAATGCCTGGAGGGGATTGACCCAGGCGTGGCGTTGTCCCTTCGGACACAGGTCAACTTACTCGACAACCTTGGACCGGCCGTACGATCGGACCTGTTGAATCGCCTGTCGCCGTTCCTTCCCAAACGCGACACGGCGCCCGCGATCAAGTCGTGGGACCGGGACGACGTGCTGTATACCACCGAGGCGGGGCTGGCCCGCAAGCAGAACGAGGTGGAATTTCACGTCAACGTCAAGATGAGGGAGAATGCCAAGGCGATCGGTGCGGCTGCTGAAAAGGGCGACCTGAGCGAGAATTCCGAGTACAAGTTCGCCCTCGAAGAACGAGACCTGCTTCGGGCACGGCTGGCGCAGATGAATGCAGAGGTGCAGGAAGCGCGGGTCATGACGCGTTCGGACGTGACCACGGACGAAATTGGGATCGGGACGCGGGCAGTGTTTCGCCGCGTGACCGACGGCGAACGGTACGAAATCTGTTTTGTCGGCCCTTGGGACGCCGATCATTCCAAGGGGTGGTTCAACTACAAGGCCCCGCTTGCCAAGAGCGTGATGGGCAAGCGGATCGGCGATGTCATCGAGTTCGAGCACAGCGGAGCGTCTGGACGATACGAGGTCGTCGAGCTGCACAACGGGTTGGCCGACGACACTGCGGCGTGACGGCGCGTCTTCGAGGGTTTTCGGCGCCCGGCTGACGGTTCGGGTTATTGGGGGTCGCGGGTTGGGGGGTACTTCGACTCGCCATGCGGTGAGAGCATGAGGGCTGCAATCATCGGAGTTCCGAAGTCCGGCAAGTCAATGGTCTTCGCGGCGGCGACAGGATTGACGGTCGATCCTTTTGCACCGCCGGAGCCGAAGCAGGCCGTCGTGCGCGTGCCCGATCCTCGATTGAAGTACCTCATCGAACTCAACAATCCGAAAAAGGTCACCGAGGCGACGTTCGAACTCGTAGATGTTCCGGGCTGCTCGCTCGAGGATGCCAAGGGACGCGACGAGTGGCGAAGGATGCTTCCCACGGTTCGGCAGGCGGAGCTGCTTGTCGTGGTGGTGCGCGATTTCCGCAATGATTCCGTGCCCGCGTATCGCAACCGCATCGACGCCCAAGCGGATTTCGACGAGGTCTGGGCGGAGTTGATGTTCTCCGATCTAGAGGCCGTGGCCAACCGCATCGAGAAGCTTGAGAAATCACTGAAGAAACCCACCGCGACGCATGAGCTGGAAAAACATGAACTCGGATTGTTGACTCGCTGCAAGGAGGCCTTGGAGGCGGATCGGCCGATCGCCACCGCGCTACACACGGAAAACGATCGCAAAACTTTCGCTAGCTTCGCTTTCTTGACACAAAAGCCGCTGCTGTGCGTACGAAACGTCTCGGATGACGCCGCCTCAGCGGCGTCTCCGCTCAAGGCCGACCATGCGGCGGCCTGCATGGTCATGAGTGCCTCGATCGAGGCCGAAATCGCCCAACTCGATCCCGCGGATCGCCCGTCGTTCATGGCCGAGCTGGGTCTGAAGGAGGCTGCCCGCGACCGGCTGGCGCACACCTGTTACGACGCCTTGGGGCTGATTTCGTTCCTGACCATGGGGCCGGACGAAGTTCGTGCCTGGACGATCCGCAAGGGGAGCACGGCCGTCGAAGCTGCGGGGAAGATCCACACCGACTTGGCTCGCGGGTTCGTCCGCGCGGAGACCGTCGCCTACGACGACCTCGTTGCGCACAAGGATATGAAGGGCGCCAAGGCCGCGGGCAAGGTCCGCAAAGAAGGCAAGAGCTACGTCGTGGCTGATGGAGACGTCATGTTGATTTTGGCCAATGCCTAACGGTGCCGCTGGAGTTTTATCCGGCGGCCGGCGCCTCTCGTTTGAATCTGCCGGGGCTTGAAATCCAGCCTGGCCGGGATTGACGAACCATCAGCCGGTTCGGCGTCGTCGGCGCGACCTGGCGCGCCAACACGCGTGTTTCTGCGACTTCCGCTCGTTCACGCTTGCGGCGCTGTTCAAACGGCCGGTCGCCTTTTATCAGAGCCGCGACCGTGAGGGAGCGGACCTTCTCGAACCCGAAGATTTAAGTGCATCGGACCGCCGGCGCTAAGCGGGGCAGCGGCTCCCACGAGGAATTGCGAACAGCCCTACGATCAACAAAAAGAAGTTCACTGCTCCGAACGCGCCGCACACATTGATCTGGCTTCCGGAGGTGTCCACCGGCTGAGGCTCGGCGTCCGAGGTCTCGATGGCCGTCTGTTCGCCGAGACTTTCATCGGTCTTGGAGCGCGATGGGCCAATAAGCTTTGCGCAGTCGTACGCAACAAAGGCCGCGCCGTCCGACATGAGGCCGCCGACCTCAAGTTCGACTTCGCTGTTCTGCGCCAGCGGGGCCAGTTGCAGCGCCGACACAAGAGCGGCCACCGAGAACGAAACCACCAAATCGCTGCGTCCGTCGCCGGCCAGGGCGTGACAGGCACAAGGCTCCCCCGTGAAGGGCGTGGCGACGTCGGTGATGGTCGACTTCGGTCCCGGCGGTCCTGCATTCGGCGCGACTGATCCACCGACGCCGTCAGCGCGTCGAAGGCGGATCGAAGCCACGTTGATGGATCGGACGTCGAGCGCGCCGGTGGGCGTGAGAGCGGCTTGGACGTAGCCCTGTCCATTCCGGGGCAACGCATTCGGGCACGCGCCGGGCTTGAGGTCCAGTCTCAGCCGAGCCTCGCCGAGACACTGACCGGTGTTGGGGTCGCAGGTTTGTCCCGGTCCGCAGGGAGGGGGGCCGCTCGCGCACGCACCGTCAGGGCTGCATTTCTCGTGCCCGTTGCAGGGGTCGGCGTCGTTGCAATCTGCGTCAGCCAGGCATTCGACGCAGCGATCGTCGGTTTCCCGGCAGAGAAGTCCCGTGCACGGGACCGTCCCGGCGGCGCAACCCAGCAGTGGATTGCAGGTCTCGTCGCCGTTGCAGAAGGCGCCGTCGCTACATGCGGCGTTGTCGGGCAAATGAATGCACCGATCGTTGATCTCGTCGCAAGAGTCTTTGGTGCAGCTTGCGCGGTCTCCGCAGAACGGCGGGGGACCAAGGCGGCAGCCGAGGGTCTCGTCGCAGGTCTCGCGACCGTTGCAGAACTGCCCATCATCGCAGCGGGCGTCGGTGGGCGTGTGGGTACAGGAGTCGGAAATCGAATCGCAGGCGTCAACCGTGCATTCGACCGTGTCCGGGCACGTGGGTGGCGTACCGCTGAGGCAGCCCGTTGCGACCTGGCAGCGTTCGACGCCGGTGCAATACACGCCGTCGTCGCACAAGCTATCGTCGGGGGTGTGGGCACATGCATCGCTCACCAAGTCGCAAGAATCCCCTGTACACGCGACGTCGTCGGAGCAGTCGGGAAGCGATCCCGCGACGCAGCCAAGTTGCACGTTGCACTGCTCCGTGCCGTTGCAGAAGACGCCGTCGCTGCAGCGGGCATGAACTGCAGCGCTGGTGCAGGAGTCAAGTTGGGCGTCGCACGCGTCGATCGTGCAATCGAGTGCATCGTCGCACGAAGGAGGCGTGCCTGGACGACACCCGGCGGATGTGCTGCAAGTTTCGGCGCCGTTGCAGAACAGGGCATCGTCACAGGCGGTGTCATCGGGAGCGCTTGAGCAAACGCCGGTGGCGAGGTCGCAATGGTCGATTGTGCAGGCGACCGCGTCGACGCAGTCCGCATCGGCGGTGCAGGGGATCGGGACGGTATACACCCAGAGATCAAAGTTGAAGGTGCGCGAATGGTTTCCGACAAATCCGGCGTCCTCCAAGCCGGTTACGGCGATGTCCAGGACGGCATTGCGAGCCGTTGCGCGGATGTCGACGACGGAGTCGCCGCGGCTGCCGATCGGCGTGGAACCCGCCCCCAGGCCGCACAAAGTATCGTTGGTGTTGTTGTTGTCGTTCTGACTGAATCCGGTGTTGCCCCCGACGACTTGGACCAAGAGTGCGCTGGCCGCGGTCGAGTCGGCGAAGTCGACGTCGATGACCGTCTTGGAACTCGCAAGGGGGATCGTAATGCGGACCCAATCGACGTCCCCGGGGACGATGCTTCCGGAGGCGACCTGGAAACAGGGCGACCCGGCATAGGTCGCGGAGGGTCCGGGGCGGGAGTTGGAAAAATCGGGAGGCTCCGCAAGCGGCGGAACTGCCGGCGCCGCCGATCCAAGTACGAACGATAGACCTAAGGTAAGACCGGAACGGCAATGCATCGGATGCCCTCCAAGGTGGTGCGGGGCGTGGGCAGCCAGGCCGCGGAATGCACCTGGCGGGCCGCACCTGGTTCTTTTTCGGCAACGCGCCGCTACGGCGATCATCGGATTTCATGCGACGCTGGAGGTAGTGGTTCACTTAGGTCCGATCGGCTCGGTTGATTCGCCCGCCATTCGCCAGCTTCCGTTCCTCGGTATCCAGCATCGCGGTTAGGTCGTCAATCGTCCATTCCCGATCAGCAATACCTGCCGCAACCGCCGGGGTCGTGCCGAGTGTCTTGTGCCGACGGATGAAATTGTAGTGGAAGTAGTGCAGCGCGATCGCATGTTCATGGTTCACCAACCGTTTGGAAAAGGCGTTCGTCAAGCGGGTGAATCGGCGTTGCGACATTCTAAGCGTGAGATTCTGCCGTTCGATGTAGCTCGTGCTGATATAGTCGCGGTCGGGTAGACCGATTACCGGGATTTTCTTCGACCCGTTGCACTTGCCAGGCGAATACTGAACCGTTTCAGAGCAAGTGAGACATTCGGCGTCGTCGAGTAACGGATGGTT
>JBBTCJ010000038.1:0-17729 GCA_038043285.1 Planctomycetota bacterium
CCGTCAACCCAGATAGGCGTGAGATCCATGCGCAAGATGGTCTCCGCGCGGTCACCACGGGAAATCCGGACCACATCGTGGAACCATTGACCGACTTTCGTGTCCAAGAGAACGGTGGTAGGGTAAGGTACGACGCGCAGCATACAAGGCTTTTTTTTGCAAGGCGAGGTGGACAATCCGTACCGCGACCGTGAGGGAGCGGCCCTTGCGTACCCGCGGATTGCATCGTTGACAGATTGGTTGCTTATCAACGTCCAAAGTACGTCTTCACATGCGAGGCTAACCACAATGCAAGCACAGAATCGTTGGGCCACGTTGGGACTGTTTGCTGCCGCCGTCATGTTTGTGTGCACCCCCGAGCTCCGCGCCGCCGACGGCGGCGCCACGGCGCTGACCATCTACAGCCACGCCGGTCCGGGGGCGGTGCCGCCGGAAATGTATCAACCGGGCATGCAGCAGAACGCCTACGGCATCGGCTGGCAGCGGCAAATCCCCGGATACGCGATCATCAAGCAGGAGCGGACGGTGAAGCTGCCCGACGCCCGCACGACGATCCGCTTCACCGACGTCGCCTCCCAGATCGAACCCACGACGGTCCTCTTTGAATCGCTGACCGACCCGGCCGGCACCCGGGTGCTCGAACAAAACTACGAGTTCGACCTCGTCAGCACCCAGAAGCTCATGGAGAAGTTCCTGGATCGAACGATCACCGTCGAGCAGGCCCACGGTGACAAGATCGACGCCTTCACCGGAAAGCTCCTCAGCGCCGCCGGCGGCGTCGTGCTTCAGGGCGACGATGGCCGCGTGCAGGTGCTCAGCAGCTATTCCAACGTTCGCTTCCCGGAGTTGCCCGGCGGACTCATCACCCGCCCGACGCTCGTATGGGACGTCGCGACGCAAAAACCGGGCGAACATCGCACCCGCGTCACTTACGAAACCAAGGCCATGACCTGGTGGGCGGACTACAACCTCGTCTTCGCCGAAGGGCAGGACGCCAACAGCGGCGCGCTCGACGTCGGCGCCTGGGTGAGCATCCTCAACCAATCCGGCGCGACCTACCCCGACGCGAAGCTCAAGCTCATCGCCGGCGAGGTGCATCGCGCGCCGCAGCAGCTTGCACCGATGGTCGCACGAAAAGCGATGCGCGAACTATCCATGGCCGGCGAAGCGGACGGCGGGTTCGAGGAAAAAGCGTTCTTTGAATACCACCTCTACACCCTGGGCCGACCCGCGACGATCGCCGACAGCTCCACCAAGCAGCTCGAACTCTTTCCCACGGCGCGGCAAGTCCCGTGCGAGAAGGTTCTCGTGTATTACGGCCTGGGCACGCCCTATCCGGTCTACGGCAGCCCGATGCTGGACCGCAACTTCGGCGTGCAGTCCAACAAGAAGGTGGACATCTATCTGCGCTTCAAGAACGAAAAAGAAGTCGGCATGGGCATGCCATTGCCCGCGGGTCGCCTTCGCGTCAGCAAGCTCGACCCGGCCGATCAAACCCTGGAGTTCATTGGCGAGGACGCCATCGACCACACCCCCAAGGACGAGCAGGTGCTCATCAAGATGGGCACGGCCTTCGACGTCGTCGGCGAACGGATCCAGACCGACTTCTCCGTCGATGCTCGCCGCAACTGGATGCAGGAGAAGATCGAGATCAAGGTCCGAAACCACAAGTCGGAAAAAGTCAAAGTCATCATCAAGGAAAACCTCTACCGCTGGACCAACTGGAAGATCACCGAGAAAACGCACCCATTCGAGAAGATCGACGCGCGAACGGTGCATTTCCCGGTGGAGATCGAGAAAGACGGCGAGGCCGTGATCCACTACACCGTGGAGTACACCTGGTAGCGGAAGAAGGCGGAATGCGAACGCGGCATCAGCTTCGTTGCCGGCGCGCCCGGCCTACCGCTGAGCGCATTATGGGGTCGCACCGCCGTCGAGGCGATCGACCACCTGATTGGCTACGTCGGTCAGCAGGATGTCGAGCACGGTGACGGACAGGGCCGTGCCTGACTGAACGAAAAGCGAGCCGACATCCACGGTGCAACCCGGAAGCACCAGCGCCGAAGCGATGGCCGCCCCGACCATCCAACGCTGCGTTCGCCGGCCGGCGCCATCGGCAACGGAACTCTTCGGCGCGGAGGCGGTGCCCGACGCCCATGGAACGCGGATATCCGCACGATGCGTTCTATTCATGGCTTTTCCTCGATAGAGCGGTGTCATTCGCCGACCTGACCAACGTCCGGTCGAGGCGCCGCCCGGTCACCCGCGCCGGCCCGCAACCCCGACTTCAGCAGCTTTTCCTTTCCGAAATGCGCGTCATGGCAAGCGGCGCATTCGCGGGCGTTGGCAACCTTGTGCGCCGGAGCGCTGAGTTCCTCCGGCGGCTCGTGACAGTCGATGCACAGCTCGACCACCTCGCGACGCAGAAGCGATGCCCAGGTGCTTTGGTGCATGTCGTGGCACATTCGGCATTCGCCCTGGGACACCGGCGCGTGGCCGACTTCCTCGGAGAAATACCTCGCGTGGCACGATTTGCAGGCGTCCAGCAGATCGCCCCGAGGCTGCACCTGCCGCGATTCGTCGTGACACTCGGCGCATTTGCGCTCCGCGAACGGACGGTGCACCGACGCCAACCGGGCGGCCATCGCCCTCGTCGGCTCCGGGGAGACGGCCCCCGCCCGATCCGATCGCGTCGTCTCGTCGGGCTTCGCCTCGGACGTCGGCGGGACGTCGAACAACCAACGCTCCAGCCGGTCTTTCGCCGCATCGGAACATCCCCACAACACGGCCAAGCCCGCCGTCACCAAGGTGAACTCCCAACAGACCGCGCGAAGAGGTGCACGGCGACGACGATCCAGCTCATCAGGCGCCATGGGCGGTCAAAGTAACCCCCTTCACCAAAAGTGCAACCGGTACGACCAAAACCATTGGCTCGCAGATTCTTTTCTTGCCATTCCCGACGACTTGACATATAGGTAGCCAAGTTTCGTTTGTTCCCTCGCGCAGGCGACGGCGCGGTCTGCTTGTCCGAGGGAGTCCGATGGCGGCGAAGTCCGAACTGGAGTCCGCTCGATGCGCGGCCCCGGCCGTACCTTCCGTGCGATCGCGGTGTTCACGGTCATCGTCCCAAGGTGCGCTGCCGCACAAGACGATCCACCCCCATCGAATGCCGAAGTCGAACACCCGGCAGCGCCGCGGTACCTCAGCCTCACTCGTTTTGACGCCTACCTCGAACTCAAGGGCCAATACTCCGACCGGCAGGTCGATGCCGCTCGCGCGCCGTACCTGCCCAATCGACTTCGCCAGGTCAACCGCGAGTGGGAAGTGCAAGAACGCCTGGGCTTGACGCTGGCAGGCTCAGCCTTCGATCCCAACGTGCTGACGTTCGGTGGAGACCTGAGCTTCGCCCTGGTGCAAAGCGAGTACACCGAGCACGGCGACTTCTTCGACCTCACCGATCGGGACAACGGAAACCTGTTGCTCTACGACCTGCGGCTCAACGTCCTGCCGGGCAAGAAAGTCTCCGGTTCGGTGTACGGGCTGCGTCAGGAGGACCGGATCAACCGCCGTTTCCAGCCGACGCTCGATCAAACGCGCTCCGGCCTGGGCACCAACTGGGTCTTCAGCGACGCCAGGCTCCCGATGGAGCTTTCCTACGACTACCTCGAAACCGACCGCACGGGGAACGTCGACCGGCGGGACGACGAGCACTTCACCGAAAGCAACCTGCGCTACCGCGCCGACTGGATCATGTCGCCGCGGCAGAAGCTTACGCTCGGATACGAACACGGGGTGAACCAGCAGGAGTTTCAGGGTCTTTCCGAGCCGTTTGAAACAACCCGCGACCTGCTCACCGCTGAGCATTCGCTCGATTTCGGGCCCGGCGGCGGGCACAACCTGCGAACGATCCTCAACTGGCAGGAGGAGAGCGGAGATTTCGCCCGTGATTTCTTCCGCGTGGGCCCGCAGTTGACCCTCAAGCACTCCGAGGCCTTGCAGAGCCTGTACAAGTACCAGTTCAACCGCGAGCGGTACGCCGGGCTGGACGTCGAGTCCCAGCGCGCGGATTTCCAACTCACTCATCGACCCTACGCGAATCTCACCACGACGTTCGATGCCTTCGGACTGCACGAGGACGTCGAGCGCGACGCACGGACGACGCAGTCGGGGGCGTCGGTGGACTGGCAGTACCATCGCGACAACCGCTTCGGCCGGATGTCCGCCGATCTCGCCCTGGGCTATGACCTCCAGGACATGGAAGGTGACGAGGGACGACGGATCATCCTCGACGAGTCCCATACCTTCCGCGATCCGTACGACGTCGCCCTGCGAGAGCGTAACGTCCTGCCGTTCAGCATCGTGGTCACCGATTCCTCCGATCGGCGGATCTTCCGAAAAGGGTTGGACTACTGGATCGTTCCGTTCGGGAACCTGACTCGACTGATCCGCGTTCCCAACGGTCGCATCGCCGACGGCGGTACGGTGCTGGTGGACTATCAGATCGCCACCCCGATGCACGGCGAACTCGACACCACCCGCGTCGATGTCAGCCTCGAGCAGCGCTTCGACAACGGCCTGATACCCTACTATCGCCTCGCCTTCCGCAACCAGGAGGACGACGCCTCAACCGGGTTCTATGGTCGAGCCGATCGCACGGACCATCACCGCCTCGGCGTGAAGTACGAGAGGCCGCGGTACACGCTCGGCGTCGAGTACGAAATCTTCGACGACTCCGTGGAACCCTACGACTCCTTCCACGTCGACGGCACGCTCCGCTTCGTGGAGCGACTGGATCATTCGCTCGACGCAACCACCCGTTTTTCGCGCATGTTCTTCGAGGGAGGCTTCGACGATCGGGACGTAACCTTCGTCGACGTCGATTTGCAGCATCGTTGGCGATTGTCCGAGTCCGTCTCCGCGGTTCAGCGCGCCGGGTTCCGTTTCGAGGACGACTCGCGCGACGGGATCACGCACGGGTGGGACGTGTCGGCCGGCCTGGAGTACGTCGCTGGCAACCTGCAAGGCGAACTGACGTTCGAATACGACCGTCTCCGCCTGGCAACGTCGGAAGACGAGACCATCGGCCTGTTCCTGCGGCTGCGAAGGGAGTTCCCCGATGTGGTGTCGCGGTAAGGGCCTGTTGGGCGAGTCCGTCTCTTATCAGAGCCGCGACCATGAGGGAGCGCTGTCGCTTCCTCCGATCCGCACGATCGCCGCCATCGTCGTGTTCACGTCGTGGACCACCGGTTGCGCTCGCCCGGCGGGCGAACTGTTTCCCCCGATCACGCCTCTGCGCGTTTGGCCCGCGCCGCCGGACGTGGCGCGGATCCGCTACGTTGGAGCGCTGGCGGGCAGTCAGGATCTCCAGGCCGGCGAATCGCCGAGCGAAGTTCTTCGCTCCGCCTTCCAGGGTCGCCGCCCGCCGATCCGGTTCTCGTCGCCGCAGGGGTTGGCTGTCTCCAGTCCCGATCTTCTGGCAGTGGCTGACGGCGTCGGCGGGGCCGTCCACGTCCTTGACCTTGTTCAACGCACACACACCGTCGTCTTTGGTGACGGCGATCATCGCTTCGACACTCCGATGGGGGTCGCGTGGGTGGGGCGAAGGCTCTTCGTGACCGATGCGCAGCTCGGGGAGATCGTCGAACTGGACGAGCAGGGCCGCGGACGAGGACGGTTCGGGAAGGAGCTTCTACAGCGTCCCGTGGGGATCGCCTACGAACCGCGGGGCGACCGCCTTTACGTTGCGGATTCGGCCGGCCACGTCGTGCGCCTCTTCACCCCGGACGGGGAGTTGGCCGGGACCATCGGGCAACGAGGCACCCGGATCGGAGAGTTTAACTTCCCCACGCACCTGTGCACCGGACCGGACCGAATCGCCGTAGCCGACAGCGGCAACGCCCGCGTTCAGCTCTTCCGCGCCAGCGGCGAATTCATCTCCGCGATCGGCGAGAAGGGCGATGCCGCCGGCGATCTGTCGCTGCCCAAGGGCGTGGCCTTCGACCGCGATGGACATCTCTACGTGGCCGACGCCCGTTTCGAGAACGTCCAGGTCTTCGACGGGTCGGGCCGACTGCTGATGGCCTTCGGCGAGGAGGGCCGCCGCATCGGACAGTTTTCCCTTCCCGCGGGGTTGGTTGTCGACGGCGGAAATTACCTGTGGGCCGCGGACTCCGGCAACCGCCGGGTCCAGGTGTTTGAGGTTCTCCACGCGGAGGGCACAATGACAGCGCCGATGGCGGGGAAAATGGTGGAATGAACAGAACGGCCGAAGGAACGCCGGCGAAGCGACGAACGGCGATGACCCGCGTCATGCCGAACACGGTAGACCCGCGCCGACGGGCGCTTCGCCAGGGGCTGTGGATGACCGCTCCGGCGCTGGTCGGGTTGTGGGGAATCACCCCGGCACCGGCGGATGAATCCGTCGTCAACTCGAAACACGATCTTTCCGCCCAAGGTCCGGGACCGACTCGCGCCGTCGATGAGGGCGAAATCTGCGTCTTCTGCCACACGCCGCACAACGCCTCGCCTCAGACGCCGCTTTGGAACCGAGTCAATCCGCGAACCCATTACCGCATCTACCAGAGTTCCACCACCGACGCGCGGATCAATCAACCGAGCGGCCCGTCCAAGATGTGCCTGAGCTGTCACGATGGCTCGATCGCCCTGGGCAACGTCCTCTCCCGTCCCGCGACCCACCCAATCGTCATGACCTCGCGGACCATTCCGCCCGGCACGGCGGATTTGACCAACGATCTTTCCGACGATCATCCCATCGGGTTCCGCTACGATCGCGCCTTGTCCAACGCCGACCACCAGGTCCGCCCGCCGGAAGTCGTCACCGACAGGCTCCCCCTCGGCGCACATGGCGAGATGCATTGCACAACCTGTCACGATCCGCACAACAACGAGCTGGGCGACTTCCTGCGAATGCCCGATCGCATGTCCGCCATCTGCGTCGCGTGCCACGACATGGACGGCTGGCGGACCAGTTCCCATGCCCTCAGCGGAAAACCCACGACGGGGCGGATCGTCGATCCCGACGAGCGGCTCAAATACCCCACGGTCTCGGAAAACGGCTGCATCAATTGTCACCAAGTCCATTCCGCCGATCATCGGGAGCGCCTGCTACGATTCAATCGCGAGGAGGACAACTGCCTCAATTGCCACGGCGGGCAGGTGGCGGCCTTCAACATCGCCGCCGAGATCGGGAAACGCTCCGGCCATGACCCCCGCCGCAGGACCGGCGTGCATGATCCCAACGAGCTGACCTTCGCCATGCGTCGCCACGCGGAGTGCGTCGATTGCCACAACCCGCACGCCGTCCGGCATGACCCCTTCGGCGCCATTCGCGGCACCCTGGGTCAAACCGCGAAGGGGCCGAACCTGAACGTTCCCGGCGTGACCATCACCGGGGCGACGATCCCGGACGCCCTGCTGCTGCACGACATCTGCCTGAAGTGCCACGGCGACGGCATCGGCAACCCTCCGTCGCGCATCGTTCGCCAGGTCGATCAAAACAGCGTCCGCCGGGACTTCCAGCCCTCCAACCCCTCGTTTCACCCGGTGGCCGCCCCGCGGCGAAACAACGACGTCGTCAGCCTGCAAGCGCCGCTGCGCGTCGGCAGCGTAATCAGTTGCATCGACTGCCACAGCAGCGACAACGCCCGCTCCGCCGGCGGAATCGGCCCCAACGGTCCGCACGGTTCCATCCACGAACCGCTCCTGGTGCGGAACTACAGCACGGACGACTTCACCAGCGAAAGCGTTCAGGCGTACGCGTTGTGCTACGGTTGCCATCGGCGGGACAGCATTGTCGGCGATCAGAGCTTTCCCCTGCACCGCCGGCACGTTGTGGATGAACGAACTCCCTGCAGCGCCTGCCACGACGCCCACGGCGTTGCTCGAAGTTCCGGCTCCGGGGCAGCGCACGGGAGCCTGATCAACTTCGATTTGTCGATCGTCTCGCCGGCCAACGCGCCGACCGGACGACGTCTCGAGTATGAAGACACCGGCTCGTTTGCGGGAAACTGCACGCTGACCTGCCACGGGGTGACGCACATGGCGTTCCCCTACCGCCGCGGCTCGCCGAGCGCCGCGCAGAGGTGATCGCCGATGAATCCGAGGAGACCTGTCATGGTTCGCACACGTTGGATCGCCCCACTCGTCGCCGCGCCGGTCGCCCTGGCGTGCGGGCTAGCGTTCGGCGGGCTGACCGGCTCCAAGCACGATTTTCGCAAGAAGGAATGGTCCGGCGGGGAAGGATGCGCCGCCTGCCACACCCCGCAGTCACCAACTCCGCCGCGTACGCCGCCGAAATGGGATCCCAACGCCGACTTGTCGCGCACCTTCGGAGCATCGCTGGCGCGGTCCAAGGCCGCCGGGATCGGGACCACGCTCTGTCTCCGCTGTCACGACGGAACCATCGCCCGCGAGACCGCCTCGGCGGCGACCGACCGCTTCCCGAATCTCGACAACCCCGCCCGGATCGACTCCGGACATCGCGGAAGTGATCATCCCGTCGGCATCGCCTACCCCAACGTCGATCGCGGATATCGACCAGCCTCCTCCGTCGTCGCCTCCGGAACCGTCACGCTGCCCGGCGGCAAGGTCGAATGCACGTCGTGCCATGATCCGCACGACATGTCCGGCGAGAAACACATGCTGGTTCGCGGCAACGCCCGCAGCGCCTTGTGCCTCACATGCCACCGCAAGTAGGCCGACGTCCGATGGTCGCCCAGACGGTGCGGCGGCGCGACCGTCAGCGAGCGGCCCCATTGTTAATTGCCGATTGTCAACCTCCTCCACGCCGCGACGCCGATCAGCGACTCCAATGCGAGAGAGCAAATGGCGTGCACGCGCCCGCTCCGATGCGACGGTTCACCGGGATGGTATGGTGTGCGGTGCTCGTGGCCGGTTTCGTTTCTGCTTGTCGCGCGCCGAACCAAGCGCCGCAACTCGTTTACTTCCCCCCGCCGCCCGCGACGCCGCGAGTCGTGCATCTGAAATCCTTCAACGATTTGCGGGAACTCGTTCCACAATCCGCCCCGTCGTGGACTTCGTGGACCCGCGGGTCGACTCGCACCTTCGTGGGCACGCCGGCCGGGCTGGCCTACCATGCCGACACGCTCTACGTCTGCGACACGCAACTGAACGTGGTCCACGCATGGAACGTCGGGACCGGGACGGCGAGGCAGTTTGGCGCCGACGGCGAGACCCTTTCCAAGCCGGTGGCCGTGGCCGTCGGCGACGATGATCGAATCTTCGTGGCTGACACGGATCGCCGCGAAATTGCGGTCTTCGATGGTGACGGTCGTCACGCGGCCCATTGGCGACCCCGCGCGGCCGAGGAGTTCCGCCCCATCGCCCTGTTCACCCGCGACGACCGCCTCCACGTCTGCGACGCGGCGAACGACGAGGTTTGCGTGTTGTCGACCACCGACGGTTCGGTCATCCGGCGCTTCGGAGGAACCGGGAGCGAACTCGGCGCGTTTCACGCGCCCGCCGGCGTAGCCGTCGGCCATGACGGAACCGTCTTTGTGTCCGACATGCTGAACTCCCGCGTGCAGGCGCTGACCGGCGAAGGCCGTCCCTTGTTCCAAATCGGGAAGCCCGGCAACCGCTTCGGCTGCATGGGCAAGCCGCGCCAGGTGGGCCTCACGCCGGGCGGCATCCTTTTCATTGCCGACGCCGAATTCGCCCATGTCCAGGTCTACGACACGTCGGGTGAACTGTTGATGATGTTCGGCGGCCCCGACGGCGCGCCTGGATCGACGCCCATGCCGGTGGGCATAGCCGTTGCGACGGAACTCCCGCCAACGCTGACGCGGCTGGTTCCCTCGGGCTTCCAGCCCACCTGCTTCGTGTTCGTCAGCAACACGATCGGGGCTTACCGCCTGAGCTTGTTCGCGGTGAACACCGGGCCGTAGCGCGGCGCTGCAAGACTTCCGTCGGTTTCAGAAGGAAGGTCGTCGTGCCGATGACCTTGCAGGCATCCGGCTTGATCACCATCCGATGGGGTTACGGTCGGCGCCGCGATCGAGAGATTAGACCATGCGACCCTGGCTTCGCCGCTCTGCCATGGCGATCGACAACCTCCGCTACGCCTTCGGATCAGGCAAGCCTCAACTTGTCGCCAAGCTGACCCGCAACCACCTGCTGGCGCGCCTGGGGATGCAGCCGCCCCGGTCGCTGTGCGTGGCCGTCTCCTACCGCTGCAATCTAACATGTTCCCACTGCAGCGCGCGCTCGTTGGAGGACCGGGCGAGACCTCCGATGACTCTGGACCAGTACGCCGTGCTGGCGGATCAGGTGGAGCGCCTGGGGTTCTTTAACATCCAGTTCACGGGCGGCGAGCCGCTGCTTCGCACCGATCTCGAAACCATCATCGCCCGTTTCCACCCTCGCCGGAACTTCATCCTGGTCAGCACCAACGCAACCTTGCTGGACGCGGATCGAATCAAACGGCTCAAAGACGCCGGCGTCGACGTGCTCAGCGTTTCACTCGACAGCTCGGACGAATCCGTCCACGACGCGTTTCGAGGAATGCGCGGCGCGTGGGGCCGAACGCTCCATGCCGTCAAGCTCGCACTCCGCTCAGGGATGAAGGTGTCCCTCAGCACCGTGGTCACGCATCAGAACGTCCGCTCCGCCGACCTGGAGGCGCTCGCCCGGCTGACTCGCTCGCTGGGATGCGGGATGCAACTTAATTGGGCCTGTCCGGTCGGCGCCTGGGCCGGCAACCGCGAGGCACGATTGTCGGAGGAAGACATGCGGGAACTCTTCGCATTCCTCGAGCGGCATCATCATGCCCGAACCGATTTCGACGGCAACTACCGACATCGGGGTTGCCCGGCCGTCAAGGAGATGATGTACCTTACCGTGCAGGGCGACTTTCTCCCTTGCGCGTTCATCCCCATCAGTTACGGCAACGTCACCGAGGAGCCGCTGGAGGTTGTGCGCCAACGGGCGCTGCAGGATCCAACGTACCAGCGCTATTGGAACCGGTGTCTGTCAGCCAACAACGATACGTTCTACGAGAATTACCTGCGACCCACCTTCGGCTCGCGGTCTCCTCTGCCGTCCGAGCGTCTCAGCGGCCCAGCCTTCGCGTGAGTCGCGCAGCATCCTCCGCGCCCGGCGTTTTTCCCCGGAACGCTATCGCCGCCGCGAGCGTGATCCGGTCCATCGCACCCACGCCAGGCCCGCGAACATGAGCGGCAGAATCGCACCCAGTCCGAAACCACACCGGCGCGGTCCGCCACCGGTTCCACCGTCGTCACCGGTGTCGCAGGCATCGCCGAGGCCGTCGCCGTCTTCGTCGGCCTGGTCGGCGTTGGAATCGGACGGACAGTTGTCATCATCGTCGCCGACTCCATCTCCGTCTTGATCGCCTTCGCACACGTCGCCGATGCCGTCTTCATCCGCGTCGGCCTGATCGGCGTTGGCATCGTTGGGGCAGTTGTCGCAGGCGCCATAGACGCCGTCGCCATCGGTGTCGGCGGGTTCGGGGTCGTCGTCTCCGGGGCACAGATCACACTCATCGCCCGCGCCATCGCCGTCGGTGTCGGCCTGGTCGTCGTTGGCGGCATCCGGACAGTTGTCGCAAACGTCGCCCACGCCGTCGCCGTCCGCGTCGGCCTGATCATAGTTCGCGTCGTTGGGGCAGTTGTCGCAGACGTCGCCGATGCAGTCACGGTCGCCGTCCTCTTGAAGCGGGTTGGAATCCCCCGGGCAATTGTCGCAGTCGTCGCGCAAGCCGTCGCCGTCGGTGTCCGTCCCCAAAGAGAATCGCGGCGGAAGCACCCCGTGCCGGGCCAACTGCTCCTCCTCGAGCGTGAGCACCCACTTGCATTCGCTGGTCTGGGCCACACGCGTCAACCCCGCGAAGAAATTGCTCGACGATCGAGGAACGATCACGCCCGGAAAATTGGCCAGCGGTTCGTTGGCGTTGATGGTCTGGACCTCGCAGCCCTGGTTGTCAAAAAGCCAGGGAACTCCGCTGGACACGAATTGCAACTCCATCCCATAGTCTTGGCCGTTGAGGATGATGGTCGACTCATTCGCCGCGCTGATAAACGTGAACATGGGCACGACCGGCAACGTCGAATCGAACGTCCCGCCGTCCGCGGACGTCTGACGGATGGTCATCGAGCCTGGGGTGATCGGCGTTCCTCCGACGTACGACTCCACGTACACGTACCACTGTGTCTCCTGACCGTTGACGACCACGGTGATCGGCTCGGAGCCGGCGAGGTTCAGGACGACCAGCTCGATGGCCACGGTCGCCTCGCTGCCCACGCCGTTGAGAGCTGCGTCCTCGGTCCGCTGGATGACGGTGTCGGTGTCGCCGAACACGCCGGTGTCGCCGATCGGCACGCCGACGAACTCAATCCGCCCGGTGAAAGGTTCCGAACCGGCGCCGAAGAAATCCGCCGGAATGGGGTTGTCGGCAAAGTCCTGGTAGGTCTGTCCTCCGCCGCTCACGGTCACCCAGATGTCGGATCCCGCGGCGATGGTGGTCTGGGCCATGGAAGGCTTTGCGGCCGCCGTGAGAACCAAGGCTGACAGTGCGGCGGCGAAGGTCAAACGCTGCGCGCGGGACGTAGACCGTATCGGCTGACTCATGGCATGGATTCCTCTTGATTGGGTTGATGCTACTATCAACGTTGACAGACGCTCTCCGGCCCGACCCCGCCGCGGTGGACAGGGTTCTTTCCCAAGATCGGCCGGAGGCTCCGAAAAAGCTCAATGAAAACCTGATGGTCCCGGTTACAAAACGAGGGGCGCGTAGAGGGACAGCGAACCCATTTTTGCGAGGGCGTTTCGCGGGTGATCGGCGTTTTCGGGGCGGCGAAGGGGGAAAAATGGGTTCGTTTGGTTTTTTTTCGCGCGCTGCGGCGCGGGAGCGGATGAAGGGCGTAGAGCGAACGCGGAATGCCCATCCGTACCTTGACCGTGAGGGATGGGGCGGAGGGAATGCGGAATGAAAACAAGGGGACATCGTCGCTCACCACCGGCGCCCGGCTGACCCGCCGCCAGCCGCGGGCCTCCCACCTATATAACTTCGCGCGTGATCGCTGTTGGTGCGTTGGGAAGCGAGCGCCCGCGCCGGGCACGGCTGAGGGGTCGGGCACGCTTGTTTTTTGGGGTAATACTGTTGCGGCGACCCGAGGGTTTCCGGCTTTGCAGGCCGCTCCCTGACGGTCACGGTACGGATAGAGGAAGAAACGGCATCCGTTCTCTGACGGTCGCGGTACGGATAGAGGAAGAAACGGCATCCGTTCTCTGACGGTCGCGGTACGGATAGAGGAAGAAACGGCATCCGTTCTCTGACGGGCGCGGTACGGATCGGCAGCTTGCGACCGGCAGTGCCGAATCAAAAAGACCCCATCACTCAGCCGGGGAAACGGGGAGAAAACATACTATAATGTCTTCGTTTCGGTCCCCCGCCGGGCGGCTGGACGAACCGAAGAGCCGTAAAGGAGATTGCGAGATGTATCGATGCCATAACATTGCGTGGCCGGTGTCGGCCTTGACAGCCTGTTGCGCCGCCGGGGGCTGTGCAAGCCCCGGAGGAGGTCAGACAGACACGCCGCACATGATCGTGCGTCCGCTGGTGGTCGAACTGCTGGCCGTGGATCTTTCGACGTGCGGCCGGTGCACGGGTACGGATCGCAACATCGAGGCCGTGGTGCGTGAACTGCGTTCGGGTTTTGCGCAGGCCGGCGTGGATCTGCAATTTCGCAAGACTGTCGTGCAAACGGCGGAACAGGCCGTGGCATTGCGTCTTCGTTCGTCGCCAACGGTTCGGATCAACGGTCGGGACGTCCCGATTGAACTGCGCGAATCGCGTTGCGGCGACTGTGGTTCGCTCGCCGGCGGGAAATCCTGCGCCGTCGACTGCCGGGTCTGGGTCTGGCAGGGACGTGAGTTCACCGAAGCCCCAAAGGGTCTCATCGTCGACGCCGTCGTGCGTGCCTATCCAACCGCGTTTGACCCATCGCCGACGCCGATGAACGAGCCTTTCGAGCTTTCGGATAACTTGAAGCGGTTTTTCGCGGCGCGTGCCGGCAGCGCCACCGTTGGGGGGCGTCTGCGCAGCGCCGGTTCGGAGTCAATGACCGAGGTTGTTTCCGAGTGAATGCAAGTTTCATCGATGAAGAAACGGCATCCGTTGTCTGACGGCCCGCTGAAAAACCGTAGCGCCGGCCCCTTGCGGGCGCCGCCAGCCGCGGGCCTCTCACCTATATAACTTCGCGCGTGATCGCTGTTGGTGCGTTGGGAAGCGAGCGCCCGCGCCGGGCACGGCTGAGGGGTCGGGCACGCTTGTTTTTGGGGTAACACTGTTGCGGTGACCCACGGGTTTCCGGTTTTGCAGGCCGCTCCCTGACGGTCACGGTACGGATTAAGAAAAGACACCGCTCCATACGGTCGCGGTACGGATGGAGGAAGAAGCGGCATCCGTTCTCTGACGGTCGCGGTACGGAAAGAGGAAGAAGCGGCGTCCGTTCTCTGACGGTCGCGGTACGGAAAGAGGAAGAAACGGCGGCCGCTTCCTGACGGGCGCGGTACGGATCGAAACGGCGACCAATTCGTCAGAGGCCCGGGACGGAATGCCCGTTCGGTGACCCGAAGAATCAGCCGTGGCGAGGTACCTCGATTCCCATGTCCGCGAGTTGGACGGTGATCTTCTCCGCCCAGCCGCGATTGGCTGCGGGACTGGCGGGGCTGGGGTGCAGGATCTGCCCGATCCGCAAGGGAAGATCGCACAAAGCGACGCCCGCTCGCTTGGCTGCGTAGCTCCCGACGCCGACGACGTGTTCGGGTTTCATGGTCGCGACGATTCGTCGCAGGGCCTCATTGCAAGCCTCCTCCAGGGGGACTCGCTCGTTTTTCGGGAGTTTATCCGGCGTGAGGTTCCTGCCACATTCTTCCAGGAAGGCCAACGGGCAGTAATTCCAGACGAAGAACCGCCGAAAGAACTGCCGCGGCGTTCCGAAGCAATCCCTGGCCCAGCCCCAGAGCCTGGCGCCGCTGACCTCGGATCGCGGGCAGTCGAACCCGAGGACCGGCACTTTCGGATGCTGTCGCTTCGGCTGCTCAATACGGCCTTCGAGCTTCATCCAGTCCCGAACCGCGCCAACCTCTCCGAAGGGAACCCCGGTCTGCACCATGCCCCACGGGCCGGGATTCATGCCCAGGAGGATCACGTCGCGCTTGCCCTTCCCGAACCGCCGCAGGTAGGCCGCATGGACGTCCAAGGCGTACGTCAACGGCGAATAAGTGTAGGCCGCCGGACCTCGGAACCGAAGTCTTGCAACCGATCGTTCCAGTTCGAATGCCGCTGCGAGCACACCCATGAGCATCCGACCATCGCATCGAGCGTGTTCCCGACGCACTACGCATCCTGTCTCGGCTCGAACCCGCCGCGCCATCGTGATAGTGTACGGGCGTGACCACCGGTTTCCACGCCGTTGCTTCGGCAGGATCCTTGTCCACGGTGCCAATTGGGCCAGCCGCGCGCCGCCTCATGTGTTCCCTCGCCCTCATCCCGACCGTTCCGGCGTCCGCCTCGATCCTCGCGTCCGTGGTCGAACCGTACGGCGGCGTGACGGGATCGTGGGATCTAATTCGCTGGTGGCAGCTCTTCGTAGCCACGCTGAGCGTTTTCGCGGCCATCGTCATCTGGCGCCAGACTATCCTCTGGACGCTTGGGAGAAAGTGGCTCACCGCACTGATTAGCATGATCCCGTATGTTCAGGTCATCCATGCCCAAACATGGTGGACGCTTCAGACTCGAGGATGCATGGATTTTCGTGCGGAAGAGATGCGCCTCGGCGAACACCTCGTCGGCGTCGGGGTCTGGATCTGGGTGACCGTATGGGTCTGGTGGGGTTGGGAGAAATGCAGAATGCGTCCCGAGACAAGCATCGTACGCAGGCCCGTAGTTCCCATGCCACCGATTGCTCGGCGGATCCTTTTGTCTTTTGGAACGTTGCCCATCTCAGTCGGGGCACTCTTCTTCATCGGAATATGCCTCGATGATGTACTTGGCCCGGCCGATCGTGCCGCGATCACATTTACAGCCTACTCGACGACGGCCTCCATCTTCGTGGCTGCGTGGCTGTTGATCTGGAGAAAATCGGTCGCATGGTCGCCGCAAGTTGTCCGGCGCACGATCATGCTGACCGCTCTGCTCTTGGTTCTCCCGATCGCGGCGCCATGGGTGCTCGTTTCTATTTCGGGGTCTTTGGACGAAGTCCTCTCCGTCTTGCCGGTCATTGGCTGGGGGGCATGGATGGTCTGTACCATATTCAGTTGGCCCATGCGGCTCGATCATGCTCCAGGCCAAACGCCCGATCCCCATTGCCTCGGGTGCGGTTATTCCCTCAGCGGGCTCTCGGCGACTCGCTGCCCAGAGTGTGGGACCGAGCCTACGCTCGACGAGCTTTGGGCGGGCACGTGCCGCTCCGTCGGCTGGCTGTAAGGCGCAGGAGGCTCCCGATCCAAACGCCTACGGCATGGCGGCACGGCACCCCCGAAGAGCGATTTGACGGCAATCACAGCGGATGCATTCACGACGTACGGAGCGGTGTGACCCGACGCCCACATTGCACGCCCCGGGCATCCGCGTTTCCCGGAACAAGCGAGACGGATATACTCCCCGGCGTGATCGCCAAGCTGCAAAGCGTTGCTTTTCACGGCATTGAAGCCATCCCCGTGGAGATTGAAGTCGACGTATCCCATAAGGGGTTCGCAGCGGCGGCGATCGTCGGCCTGCCGGACACGGCCATCAAGGAAAGCATCGAGCGGATCCGCAGCGCCATGCAGAACTCCGGCTACGAGTTCCCGCGCTATCGCACGGTCATCAACCTCGCCCCGGCGGATCTCAAAAAGGAAGGGCCGATTTTCGACCTGGCGGTGGCGCTGGGAATCAGCTTTGCCAGCGGCAACGTGACCGCGGATTGCACCGACGGGCATCTGGTCGTCGGGGAACTGGCTCTGGACGGGCGCGTTCGACCGGTTCACGGCGCGCTGTCGGCGGCGCTTCTGGCGAAGGAACGCGGGCTGCGGGGCATCATGGTTCCGGTGGAAAACTCGGCGGAGGCGGCGGTCGTAGAGGGGGTGGAGGTCATCCCCGTCGGCTCGTTGACCGAGGCCATCGGGTTTTTCAGCGGTCAACTCCCCATCGAGCCGGTGACTGTCAATCTGGAGGCCATCTTCGAAACGGCCTCGGCCTACGATTGCGACTTCGACGAGGTCCGCGGTCAGGAACACGCCAAGCGGGCGTTGACCATCGCCGCGGCCGGAATGCACAACGTGCTGATGATCGGTCCGCCGGGCAGCGGCAAGACCATGCTGGCGAAGCGCATGCCCACGATCCTCCCGTCGCTGACGCTGGAGGAATCGCTGGAGACGACGCGGATTCATTCGGTTTCCGGCGAGCTTCGTCCGCGGGTGGCGTTGCTGGGGACACGTCCGGTGCGCGCGCCGCATCACTCCGCGAGCACAGCGGCGCTGGTCGGCGGGGGAACGATCCCCAAGGCGGGCGAGATCTCGCTGGCCCATCACGGCGTGCTGTTCCTGGACGAGTTTCCGGAGTTCACGCGGCCGGCGCTGGAGGCGTTGCGTCAGCCACTGGAGGACGGGGAAATCACCATCGCCCGGTCGTTCGCCACGACCCGATTCCCGGCGATGACCATGTTGGTGGCGGCGATGAATCCGTGTCC
>JBBTCJ010000039.1:0-23011 GCA_038043285.1 Planctomycetota bacterium
GTCTGGGTCTCAAGGCCGACGGGTCCATCGTGGCGTGGGGATACAACGGCTACGGGCTAACCAACGTCCCCGCGCCCAACACGGGTTTCGTCGCCGTCGCCGCGGGCGGTGACCACAGTCTGGGTCTCAAGGCCGACGGCTCCATCGTGGCGTGGGGGCGCAACGACTACAGTCAGACCAACGTTCCCGCGCCCAACACGGGTTTCGTCGCCGTCGCAGGGGGCGGGTACCACAGTCTCGCCATCAGACGGGTGACGGGAGACGCAGATGGCGACGGCGACGTGGACTTGGCGGACTTCGGAGTGTTTGCGAACTATTTGCTCGGCCCGTTCGTCGTTCCGCAACTGGCCGGGTGGCAGTTCTTGGACGTTGACACGGATTACGACGTGGACCTGCGCGACTTCGCTCGCGTTCAGCGTTGCTTCAGCGGTGACGGCATCGCAGGCAGTCCGCTGCGTGCAGAATAGGGTGCCGAGCGTGCAGGAAGAACTCAGCCCGTTGCGTTTTCATCACCGCGGCCAGCCCAAGCCAAGCGAATTCCACATCCGCCGCGAGGCTTCGTGAACTCCGCGATGTTAAAATCCGCAGGCACCGCATGTGACCAGACTCGGCTCCACCAAAACCCTGGCGAAATCGGGCGACGAGGCTTGACCATGTTCCGCAACCGGACGTTGTTTGCTTGCTGCGGCGTACTGCTTGTTTGCGCGTGCGCCGGGGCAGGGGGCTGCACTCGGCCGTCCCGCGTGGAACCTGGTCGGCGGGAATCCCCTCGCGCCGGCGATCGAGGTTCGGAGCCGGTCCAGGTCGTAGAGCCGCCGGAGCCGGGAGCGGCGATCGACGTTGTTCCTCCAACAGACGATTCGTCGCGTTGGCTTCTCGTGGAAGAGTACAAAGATCGTGCGCTGACGGGCCGCGCGACCGGCGAGTTTCACCGCGATCGCAACAAGATCGAGATCCACACGCGGAACGTTTGGCAATTCACGATCGACACCTCGCGCATCCCGGTCGAATGGGATCGTCTCGTCATCATCGGGATTGACGGAATCAACACGGAGTTGAAACGCCGCGATCATCCACGACTCCGATTCCGCCTTGACGCCCAGGCACAGTGGGCGGTCGTTGAGCCGAAGTGACCGGTGTTCTGGACGCGCACGGGTCGGCGGTCGAAACTCGCCGTTCCGATGCCGTACCGACGAGGCGATGGACCGATCCTTGCCGGTCCGGTCAGGCCCCCCCGCCGTCGGCATCCCGGTTCCTGGCGGCGGTTCCGGCGCTGGCGGGGCGGGAATCCATCCGCTAACATCGCCGCTCTTCGGTCGCCGGGTACAGAGGCGTCCCGGCGTCGAGCGCGGTCGGTCAAACTCTGCTTGGAGAGGAGCGACGGATGACGCTGCTGGAACCTGGTCATATCCGCAACATAGCTTTGGTGGGGCACACAGGCTCTGGGAAAACGTCGCTGGCGGAGGCTTTGCTGTTCAAGTCCGGCGCCACCACCCGCCTGGGCAAGGTCCACGATGGTTCCTCGATGCTGGATTACAGCGAAGAGGCGAAGGAAAAGAAGTCATCGCTGGACTCCGCGTTGTGCTGGCTGGACCACGGCGGACTTCACGTCAACCTGATCGATACTCCGGGGGCGGCGGCGTTCTGCGGTCCGGCGCTCGGGGCATTGGCGGCGATTGAATGCGCCGTGGTGGTGGTGTCCGCCTCGGCGGGGATCCAGGTCGTGACCAGGCGGATGTTCGAGCGGGCCAGGGAGTACGGGCTGGGCGCGTGGGTGGTGATTAACCACATTGACGCGGCGAATGTCGATCTGCCCGGATTGATGGGGCAGATACAGGAGAGTTTCGGTCAGGCGTGCGTGCCGCTGAATCTCCCGACCAACGGCGGGAAGGCCGTCGTCGATTGCTTCAAAAACGAATCCGGTTCCGCGGATTTCTCCGACGTCGGCGCGGCCCGCACCAGCCTGATCGAAGCGATCGTCGGGGCCGACGATGCGTTGATGGAGAAATATCTGGGCGGGGATTTAGCGCCTGGAGAAGCGGAGAGGGTCGCGGCGACGGCGGTCGCCAAGGGGGCATGTGTCCCGATCCTGTTCACCAACTCGTTGGGGGACGTCGGGATCACGGAGTTCCTGGACGCACTGAAGGCGTTCTGTCCAAGTCCCCTGAGCGGTCTGCGGCGGACGCTGGTGGACAGGGAGGTCCGGACGGAGTTGGAGGCGAACCCGGCCAAGCCCTTTGTCGGTCAGGTATTCAAGATCAACACCGATCCTCGGAGCAACATCAAGTACCTGGGCATCCGCGTGCATTCGGGGAAGCTGACGCACGACATGACCGTCAAGACCTTGAAGGAGCCGAAGGGGACTCGGCCCGGGCACGTGCTTCGGGCGATGGGAGCGGAGCACAAAGAGATCGAGCCAGGGGTCGCGGGGGACATCATTTCGCTGGCCAAGTTGGATTTCCACATCGGCGACGTGGTCTATACGGAGAAGGGTGGGACGATCGCGGCGCCCAAGTTCCCGGAGCCGATGTTCTCGCTGGCGGTGGTTTCCAAAACGCGCGGCGACGAGGACAAGATCAGCATGGCCCTGCGGCGGTTCGCGGAAGAGGATCCTTGTTTTCTCTCCGAACATCGATCGGGCGGCGAGTTGGTGATCCGCGGGATGGGTGACACCCAGCTCCGGGCCTACCTGGCCCGCATGCACAAACATCAGAAGTTGGACGTCGATACCAAGCCGCCGCGCATTCCGTATCGGGAGACGATCGTCAACGCCGTGCGCGACGTCGAGTACACGCACAAGAAGCAGACCGGCGGGGCGGGACAATACGGGAAAGTGGTCATCAACCTGCTTCCGGCCGCCCGCGGGGAGGGATACGAGTTTCTGGACAAGATTTTCGGCGGCGCCATCGACCTGAGTTACCGCCCCAGCGTGGACAAGGGCGTTCGGGCACAAATGGTCGAGGGCGTGCTCGCCGGCTTTCCGGTGGTCGACGTCAAGGTCGAACTGACGGACGGAAAGACCCATCCGGTGGACAGCAAGGACATCGCCTTCCAGATCGCCGGTCGAGGAGCGTTCAAGGAAGCCTTCCTGAAGGCCAAACCGGTGCTGCTCGAACCGATCGTGCACATTGAGGTGACGGTACCGGCCGAGAATGTCGGGGATGTACAGGGAGATTTGGCGTCTCGCCGGGGTCGGCCTCAGGGGCAGGACATTCTTCCGGGCGGAATGTCGGTGATTAAAGCGGTCATTCCGCTTGCGGAAATAGCCGATTACAACTCACGGCTATCGAGCATCTCCGGCGGCCAGGGAAGTTACTCGATGGAGTTCTCGCACTACGAGGTCGTGCCCGGCAACGTGCAGCAGCAGATCGTCGAGCAGCATCAAAAGGAAGTGGCCGCCGCCCATTCGTAGCCGCCGGGCCTGTCATTTGGGGGCTATCGGCCATGACACCGCACACCAGGACGGCGCTGCGCGTCGGCGACACCGGTTCGTTCACCAAGACCATCACCGAAGCGGACGTTTGCGCCTTCGCCGGCGTGTCCGGCGACTTCAACCCGTTGCACATCGACGAGGAGTATGCACGACGGACGGTTTTCGGACGTCGCATCGCGCATGGGATTCTGACGGCCGGGATCATCTCCACGGTCTTGGGTGGGGAAATTCCGGGCGTCGGAACGATCTTTGTCGAGCTGCACATCAAGTTCCTCAAGCCGGTCTATTTCGGGGACACCATCAAGGCGACGGCCACGGTCATGGAGGTCATCCATCCGAAGCGCATCCGGATGATGGTGGCCTGCCTGAATCAGGGCGGTGAGGACGTCGCCCTGGGCAACGCCATCGTCATGCCGCCGAAGGAAACCCTGCTTCCCGACCTCGTGGAATCCGCCGTGCGGGGCTAACCGATAGCGCACGGAATCGGCGGGACCGCGAAGGTTAACCTGAGCGACGGGGGACGCGGCGCTACGGGTCCGCTCCCGTTCGGGAGGTCACGGCCTGTCCACGATACTTTGCTCGGAAGGGTGGCGACCGGGAGCCGAGCGGCGGCGTCCGAACGCTATTCCCGCTTGACCGCGTCGGCGGTCTGAATTACACTCCCCATGAAGTTGCGAGATGCAGACACGCACGCGCGGGTCGGCATCCGAACGGGCGATTGGGCGGCTGCGGTCCGCCCCAATGGTACATGGAGGTCGTGCCCACCGCATGGACGCGCCGCACCTCAGTTTGGTCGAATCAAGTTCTTGGAGCCTAATCGTTCGCATGTTCGGCGCGGCGCCGCTTCGGCGTTGGTCGGCTGAGCGTGGCATGGTGGTGGGTTCGCAGGTCATGGTTTCCGGTTGTCATCCAGGTTTTCCATCGAGGCGGATTGAGCTTTCCAGGTAGGAGTCGGGCGATGCGCATGGACGTCAAACTCGGCGTGGCGGTTTCGGCGGCGATTGTGTTGACCGTGGGCGGGTACTTGGCGTTTCGCGGGGGGACGGAGAAGCCGATTCCCGTCGCCGACGTGAAAAACAGCGAAAAATCTCCTTCAACTTCGCCCACGGCGGCAAGCCCGGTGAATTCTGGGAGGCCGAAAACGGGAGGCAATCCCGCGGCGATGCCGAACGCACAGAAGCTGGCCTCGCGCCAGCCGATGAATCGGCCGCAGCCCGCCGTGGAGCCGCCGAATGCCGGTGTGACGCAGCCGGATCGGGTGGGTCAACCGGTGGGAACGTCCGCGGGTTCCGCGATCCCCACCGGCGTGCCCGCGGATCGCGGAGCGTCGTCGCCCGCGTCTGTCGCAGCCGTGCCGCCAACTTCTGGGGCCCAGTCCCCCGCGTCTTCGCCGAGCGTTTCCCGTCCATCGTCGCCGCAACCGGCGGCCAGTTCGCCGACGCCGTTGACCGGGAGCGTTCCGGTGTCGGCGCCGCTGAACGCGGGCAAGCCTGCGGAAGCAACGACGGCGCCGGACGCAACCACCGGTGGGGTGAAGGTGGCGGAGACGCCGAGTCCTTCCGGTTCGGCGCCAACGTCGCCGGCATCGTCTTCGCAGAGGTCGTTGTCGCCGCCCGTCGGCTCGCCGACGCTCAGCCCGACCTCGCCCACGCCCACCATCCGATCGACGCAACCGGCTGCGGACGATATGCACCGCGCTCAAGCGGGTGATACGTTGACCTCGTTGTCGCAGACGTACTACGGGTCGGGCAAACATGCGGCCCTGTTGAAGAAGGCTAACCCCAGCGCCAACGAGACCGGACCGATTGCGGTGGGGACGGCGATTCGCATTCCGCCGCTGCCGGCGGAAGCCGACGCGAAGCCTGCGGCGACGAAAGGCGCGGAGCACCTCGCGGGTGCGACAGCGTCGCCGAAATCATCCGCTGCCGGCGAGCGCAAGACGTACGTGGTGAAATCCGGCGACAGCTTCTACCGCATCGCCAAAGAGCAGCTCGGCAACTCGACGCGGTGGAAGGAGCTTCTTAAGCTCAACGAAAAGCTCGTCAACGGTGATCCGACGAACCTCCGCGCGGGGCAGACGATCGCATTGCCGGAGTCCTGACGGTCCCGCGCACGCAACAGGATTCGCGGCGAAATTCACTTGCGTCGCTGAGGGCTTCGTCCAAGAAACAGGTGGAGTCGTGGGCTTGGGCGCCCAGACCCAGCGTCTGCTGCAGGCCTGCGCATCATCTGTTGTAGACCACCGCCCTGCAAAGAGAAAGGAACTGGAGCCAGCGAGACTCGAACTCGCGACCTTCTGCATGCCATGCAGACGCGCTCCCAACTGCGCCATGGCCCCCACGACGAGTTACATTAAAGGAGAACGGTGACCGGCTGTCAACGCCGTGCGACGCACGACCTATTCGCGGGGCTGGGGCGCCTGTTCAGAACCGCGAGTGATAACCAGCGGCCGGACTGGACCGTTCCTTGCTGTCGCGGTTCGGATCGGCGCTGCACCTCTTTCGAAGCTCCGGACCGGCATGACCCGGACCAACAAAGACACGGGAAGCGCCTCAGGCGACAGCCGCAGGAAGTGCCACGGATCCGGCGTCGCAAGGGAGCCGATCACCGCTCCGGCTTGGCGCTCAACAACGCGGCGGCCTTGTTCTTCAGAGTGCTTGCGTCGTCGCTGGTGTGAACGTCCACCACCACGCCCTTACGATCAATGAACAACACGATCGGCAGTCCGCCGATTCGGTAGGTCGTCTTGGCCATGCTCCGGCCGTTCAGAAGGATACGGTGCTTGAGCTTTTTTTCCTTCACGAAGGCGGCAATGTCGGACTTCTCTTCGTCCCAGACGTTGACGCCGAGCACCACCAATCCGTCCTTGCCGAACACGTCGGCCAATTCGCTCAGGTGCGGAGCCTCCGCACAGCAGGGCGGTCACCCAACCGCGAAGAACGCCAGCACCACGGGTTTTCCGTGCAACGAACTCAGTCGGACGGTTTTCCCCTCCAGATCGGTCAACTCAAAGTCCGGCGCCGGTTTGCCCTTGACCCGCTCCACGAACGCGCTCCGGCCCTTGTCGCACCCTGCCGCGAGCAGGGCGGCAATGCCCAGAAGCCTCGCTGCCTTGCACCATGCCATGATTCGTTCCTCCCAATAACCCGAGCCAAGCCCTGTATCTCCGAACCGGGATCGTATTCTCGGCCACGGTCGATCACAAGCGAACCGTCGAAGCGCGGCGACAGGGACATTCGCGCTGGACCTGGGCCGCCTCGGACGAAGTGGAATCTCTTTCCGGGCCGGACCGAATGATGGTCAGATGGTCACCCTTCCGGAACGGAGTCCGATGCCAACACGTTGCTTTTCTTTCGCCTGCAAGCAAAAAAATGCCCTTCTGCTTGACACGCGTAGGTCAAACTCAGTAGGCTTTTGAGCAGTGTTTTTTCATGCGGATGCGACGGCGCCGCCCCGCCAACGGGATGCCGCTGACCGTGGCCATTCGAGAGCTTGAGGTCTTGGTCTGATGCCCAAGCTGCCCGTCCTCTCCGGGGAGCAGGTGGTTCGTGCGCTCGAAAGAGCCGGGTGGCGGAGGGATCGCCGGCGAGACCGCCGGCGAGGAATTCGAGCGACCCATGCCGACGATAAGCGCATTTTTCGGGATCGTCATTCGGATGTACTACGACGACCACGCCCCGCCCCATTTTCACGCCTACTACGCGGAACACCATGCCGCGATTCTGACCGATACGCTCGAGGTGCACGAAGGTGCGTTGCCCAGACGCGCCTTGGCGTTGGTGTTGGAATGGGCGGTCGAGCATCGGGAAGAGTTGCGGGAGAACTGGAATCTTGCCGCTCGGCATGAGCCGCTTAAGGGCATTGTTCCTCTAAGCTGAAGGAGGTCGCCATGTTTCGGGTTTCGAAAGTCAAAGCACTGAATGGTAATCGTCTGCACGTGGAGTTCTGCGACGGCGTGGCCGGAGAGGTCGACCTCACCGAACGGTTGTTCGGCAGCGTCTTTGAGCCGCTGAAAGACCCGGAGATATTCTCGCAAGTCAGCGTGGATGAGTTCGGCGCGATCTGCTGGCCGACCGGAGCCGATCTGGCCCCCGACGCCCTCCACGATGCATTGGGCGCGACAGCGCGGCCCGCGTAGGCGGCCCGGAGGTAGACACGAAATGCGACCTCCATCATCTCGAGCAGGCTGGGTGGCCCATCCTTTGCGAACGCAAAGGATGGGGTCACGATGATCGAGGCTGCGAAAAGCGTCCTTCCTTGTAGAACTCCACCGGCCCTCCACGCCGCAATGCGTCGACGTTCGTCCGCCGCCTCCGATTCCCTTCCCGGCGCCCCGCCGCCGCCCAGGGCAATGCCCAATCGGCGCTGGCGACGATGGGCGCCAATCGAACGGCCCTGGAAGTATTGATCCGCGCCCTCGTGCGCCGCTTGGAGGCCAGCCCCTCGGTCAGCGACGCCGAGCGCGAGGCGCTGGGCATCACCGTGCCGGACTCCGGGGCGACGGCCGCGGCAAGCCCGACCACGCGGCCCGTTTGTGAAGTCGATACCAGCCAGCGGTTGCGGCGCACCATCGACTTTACCGACGAGGGCACCCCCACGCGCAAGCCCAAGCCCGCGGGCGTGCTGGGCGCGGAAATCTGGGTGAAGATCGGCCCGACGCCAACATTTGCTTTTCTTTCGCTTGCAGGAAAAAAAGTGCTTTCTTGCTTGACAGGGTAGATCGAAGTCAGTAGGCTTTTGGGCAGCGTTTTTCTATGCGGATGCGACGGCTTGGAGAGGGGCTTCGACGACCCACCTTGTTTTGCGTCGAGCTTGGGCCGGAAACCGCAGCGCCACGCTTCTTGCGATGTGATCGCCATCAGGCGGCATCGCGCTGAAAGTGAGCAGCCATGTCGATGAAGAAAGGTTTGCGCCATAGATGGGCTTGGAGGGAGTAACATCATGCCTCGAATCGGACGACTGAGCTTCGGAGTCACCTCTATTCTATTCTGTTTGGCGGCCGGCGTACCTTCAGCCCGCGCTCAAACGGGCGCCTGTTGCCTGGATGGCGGTGTTTGCATTTCGGTGACGCAGGCGAACTGTACATCGGCGTTGCCGCCGGGGGCTTATCAAGGCGACGCTTCCGCCTGCCCCGGGGCATGCGGCCAACATGGTGCGTGCTGCCTCACCGACGGCTCTTGCGAGGAGCGCTACTACGGGCCCTGCAGCGCCGACGGTGGAAACTTCCAAGGTAACGCCACCGCTTGTTCTCCATTCAATTCCTGCCCGGCGCCGGCCCGCGTGCCCACGAAGATGAATCATCAGGGCGTTGTCTCCGTCAATGGCCAGCGCTTCAACGGAAACGGCAAGTTCTATTTCGGGATTATTGACCTTGGCACCGGCAACAGCGTGTGGACCAACGATGGCACGAACGTCGGCACGCTCAACCGACCGAATCAGCCGGTTACGATCGGCTGCGTCAGCGGTCTGTATAGCGTCCCCCTGGGCGACACCGTACTTGCGAACATGACGCCCGTAACGGTCGATGTGTTCTCAGCCGCGGACCGCGCGCTGCGGATTTGGTTTGATGATGGAACGAACGGCATCCATCAACTGCTGCCGGATCACCCGCTGACCACGGCCCCTTACGCCTATCGCGTGGCCGACAATGCCAGCGTCGGAGCCAGGTTTGGCGGTACGGGGGCCGACGGCGCCTTGAACCTTGTTTCAGGTACGACCACTCTCGACTTGGCTGGTGCATTATTTGTAATCAGGAACTACACCTCAATCTCGATCACGGGCACAGGCAAGCTTACGTTTACTAATCCCAATGCTAATGGCACAATAATCATCCTGAAATCTAAAGGGACTGTCACCCTCGCCTCGTCTCAAGTGCCAATGATTGACGCTTCTAATCTTGGTGCAATGGGGGGTGCGGCACAAGCGTCACCTGGTGGTAATGGTAATGATGGGGCAGATGGAACTGGGGCTTTTGTTCTAGCAACCCATTATGGAACGCAGGGGCTAGTTGGATCCATTGGCCTTTTTGGTGGCGCTGGCGGTACAGGAGGGGCGCCCATAACTAGCATGGGCACCCTAAACATTAATGGCAAGCTCGTGCCGATTGCTTGCGGAGCTGGGGGCGGCGGCGGAGCACGGGGGGATAATAGCGGTCGGTACGGTCCTGGTGGCGGTGGAGGTGGGTCAATAGTAAACGCTGGGGCCGATGGCAGTTGGACAACTAGCGGACAGGGTGGGGCTGGTGCGGGAGGTAGAGGTGGAGGTGCTTTGTATATAGAGTGTGCGGGGGCTTACAACTGTAGTGGAACCATCACGGTGGCTGCACAGAATGGTGGCGCTTCCGCAACCGGCTCCGGTGGTGGTGGTGGTGGTGGTGGTGGTACAATTGTAATACTTTATAACACTCTTATCGCTGACACGGGAATCTATACTGTTACAGGTGGATTAGGAGGGACTGGCGGCAATAGTGGCGGCGCCGGTGGAAACGGGGCGTCATTGGTAGTCCAGAACACCGAGTTCCCATGAGTCATCAATCGCGGGATTCTGCGCGGACCATGTGGTGGCCGCGGGGTTAGTATCCAGCCAATACAGAATGTGATGTACAATCAGCGATGGATGTTCTCGTCCGCATCAAACGGCTTGTGTTCCAGGGCCGGGTTCGTTACACGGAGAAGGCCGTTGACGAAATGGCGACCGGTGGGTTGATGCCGACGGATGTGGAAGAGTCGATTCTCAATGCACAGGTAATTGAAAAGACGCTGCAATCGCACAGTCGAATGCGGCGTTCGTCGAAGGACAAACTGTATGTTATCAAGAGCTTCAGCTTCACGGGTACGCTCATCTATACGAAAGGGAAAATCGACCGGCAAGACGGGCAGGAGATATTCTACATCCTCATCTCGGCCAAGATCGCGACGGTCGGAGACTAGCCCTACGAAAATCTCAAGCTGCGCGCTGTGTGGCTCGAAGCGTATCCAGGCCAAGCGCGTCGTGGTTCGGCTCCCAAGTGGCGAAGGCAATGCGGTGGAGGCGGAGGTGTGTTTGGACTGCGGGGAGCGTTACTTTTCCCGCGCTGCGGCTGAAGAGATTCTTGGTTTGGGAAAACGTAGGAAGGCACGAATTGCCCGGTGAGGATGGCAGGCGCTTTGAAGGTTTGATATCGACATGATCTAAGAATGGCGACGAAGGACGAAGGTCGAGCCGGGAGGGCAAGTCGAAGTGTCAGTGCCCGAATTGCCCGGCGGCGAGACGGTCGAAATGGTGGTTCGCCGCGAGGCGTAGGCTGAAGCCAAAGGGAAACGGCCGGGGTTCGGCAGTACGCGGTCAAGTCAAGATGCGTGACGACTTCGGCGAACCGCTGGCGGATTTCAGCGTGCCATGATGATGAAACTGATTTGCTTCGTGATAGCGGTTTCGATCTCTTCGGCTGTAGGTCATGCCCAACTTGTGGGCGGACCTTACGTCGTCCACACGCTTGATATCAACGGGGGCGGGACGACCTCAACCGGCGGACCCTACTCGATCAGTGCGTCAACGGGCCAAGCGGGCGGGGTTGGGACGATCACGGCGGAACCAGTGCCCGCACCGCCGCTGTACCAATTCGATGATGGGTTCTGGAGTACGCTCACGGAAACGCCACCAACCGTGCCGCTGCCCGATCCGAGCACCCCCGATAAATGCCGGTTCATTTCTTTCTCGATTCCGATTGCGGCAACCGCCGTGGCGGGTGAGACGGCGCTCCGCGTCAGGCTGACCTCGCTTCATCTGTTCGGCGCCGATCTGGGATTCCGCTATGTGAATCTGCTCGGCACGGGAATTTGTCCGGACTCGGTCGTACTCAGCACGACCTTCAGGTGTGCTGTGCTGTCGTGCACGCCGGAGTACCGTGATTGGGCGACGCTTCTGGGCGGCGAGGTGCTGCACGTCACGGGCAAGGCCATCGTGCCGAGCTCCACGTACTCCGTGGCGCATCTTGCCGCGAGCTGCGCCGGCCAGGAAGCGTCGTGCAGCGCGGCATCCGCGGACCTGACGATCAACACCATCGACTGGGGCAACGTGAACCCGGCCGACGCCCTGAACGTGCTCGACGTGGCGGCGCTGGTGGATAAGGTGAAGGATCTGGCAACGGGGACGCTTCCAAAGCCGCAGACGCAGCTTCAACCGAACGTACCCAATCCGCTGGCAAACGTGAACGTTCTGGACATCGCCAACGGCGTGGATGCGTTGAAGGACAAGCCGTACCCGTTCCCGGGGCCGGCGGCATGCCCGTAGCTTCTGCGCGAGCGTCTATGCTGCGCCAGCGCGGCGAAGCACCAGGATGGATTCCCGTGGGGCGACGTGACCCACGGAGGCGAACTTTCGGCGCGTGGCGGTGACCTCGCGGGCGATGCGGACTGACTCAACGCGGAAGCCCGCAGCCCCGGCGACCTCGGCCAGAATCAGGTCCGACGGAATGTACACGTCCTTCAGCCTCGCACCGCCGACCACCATCCAGCATGGTGACCCGGGCCGAAGCGCTCGATGCAGTTCGCCGAGTATGTCGAACATGTCAGCGAAGTAGGCCGCGACCCGCGACGCGAGGGAACTCTCGCCGATCCGCCGAAGGTTCTCGGCGGACTCGGCCGCGGCGGCGTGGACCCTGCCCCCAACCTCCGCGCGGCTTGCGGCTTCGCGCAGCGCGCAGGCTGGGGACGCCCGGACTTGCGACGCGATGGCAACTGAACGTGGAAGCCGGCCCTCCCAGAAGGAAAGAACGTCCTCATACGGCCGAGCGATGGCGGCGTAGTTGTGCCTCGACAGGTAGGGCGGCGAGGTGATCACGCCGCCGGCGGACCCGTCCGCGACCTCGGTAAGTTCACGAGCGTCGCCGACCCGCGCACGATTTTCGACCGGCAGCGGCGAGCGAAGATCCTCGGACATCATGGTTGCCATCTCCACAAGCTCAGGGTGAAGCGGCGCCGCTTTGGAGTTCGGTTTGCCCGCCGAAGTATGCCGACGTCCGACGGCAAGCATCAGCGCCGCGCGGTGGATGGGCGCTTTCAATTGCGTCGCAACCTCCTCCCAGCTCGACGACGCGTCGAGCTTCGGAAGCGGCGGAAACTCGCGCGCCAATCGGGCGGCGGTCAGAAAGACCATGGATCGCAGGGCGTCAACGCCGATCGCGGTCACCTTCTGCCGCGCGCATTCGATCACCGTCGTCCCCGCGCCGGAGAAGGGGTCGAGAATCGGCCAATCGGTCCGACCCCGCATCGGAATCCTCTCTTCGGAAAGAAACATCCGCACGAGCGCCGGCGAGAAACCCTGTTTGTATCGCAGCCAGCGGTGATAGGATTCCTCCGTCGCGGCATCCGCCGTCACCAGCGCCGCAAGCTCCGGCCGAAGGTCAAGCCGATCCAGCCACCGCCGCTCCAGAGCCTCCCGTTCACCGGTTGGATCTCGTGAGGCGAGGTGCCGTACTATCCGCCGACCAGGCGATCTCATCGCACGGAGTATATCGCGGAGAAGGGTTCCGGCCCTGATATGTGGGGACGACCTGGCCGAGTTGTCGTTACAGCACTGGGATTCCCTCGATTCGGGGGAGGTGCAAGGCAAGTCAGCCCGCGCAGCGACCGATAATCCCTCGTGATTCCGGCTTCCAATGGTTCAGCGCCGGCCACCGGTCTGCCGTGGGCGACACCGCGACCGGGGGCTTGTCCTTTTCTCGAAGGTATCGGGAGGCGCGACTTCCGTGACCGGGTGGCCGCCGCGGCGTCGGACTGGCGCGTTGTGTGCGTGGCGAGCGTGTCGCTTTGGATCGCGGTGCGCATGGTTTTTTTCGTCGGGCTGGTCGGCAGCGACGACCTGCACCACATGCGTTTCGCCATGTGCTGGGACCGGGCGCCGGCCAACCACTGGGAAACGCGGCTGCTGGCCAACGCGGTGATTGCGGCCGCGATGCAGCTTTTCGGGCGCAACCAGATCGCCGCTTCGCTCCCCTCGATGCTGTCCTCGCTGACGGTGCTGGGATGTGTGTTGTGGTGGTGTCATAGGTATGGCACCATCGTACAGGCATGGTGGGCGGCGGCGATGCTGGTATTGTTGCCGATCGACGTAGAAGGGGCGACGTCGGTCTCCGCCTATCCGCTCATGGTCGCCTTCGCCACAGTGGGGACGCTTGGAGTCCTCAAGGCGCCGCGATCCAACGCCGCACTGGCGTTGTGCGTGGGGTCGATGGCTGCGGCGGTGCTGGCGCATTTGTCGGCGGCGTATTATGTCGCTTCGTTGTGCACAGTGTTTGCGATGTTCGGCGGCCAGGAGTATCGACGAGCAGCGTGCCTGGCGGCGCTGTCGGTTCCCCTGGCCCTAGCCATCGATTCCACGGCTTTCGGGCTGCTGTACGGCGATCCGTGGTTGCACTTTCGTCTCGCCGCGGGACAGGCCGCCCTGGTTGATCCGGTTGCGCCGCTGCTGTCGGCGGGGCGATTCAACGCGCAGTTCTTCATCTGGCCGATCCAGCAGCTTCTGTTCAGCAAGCAGTTCGGCTTCAGCGTCGTACTGGTCAGCGTGGTCGCGGTGGGGCGACGGCGGCGTTGGTCGAAGGAGCTTCGGTTGCTGCTGGCCGTCGCCGCCCTGTATTGGGCGTGGATAAACTTCGGGACGCAGGTTCCGTGGGCCTATCGCCCGTTCTACCGCGTGGCGCGTTTTTGGCAGCCGGTGTCGCTGGTTCTCTGCGTGGCGTTCGGCGCCTGGGTTGCGGGGGGTTCGCGAGGCGTTCGATGGATCGGCGCGACAGCCCTGGCGATCTGCCTGGGAAATCTTCTGGCAGGCGGATCGTGGGGTCAGAGCGTCCGGGCGTCGGGTGAACTTCTTGAATACGCCCGCCGACACTCGGATCGCACGTTCGTCACGGACGTTCACACGCTGAACGAAATGTACGTTCTGAACGGCGCGACGCCGCCGGGCAACGTTTTCACGACCGACGACGCGCCTTCGTGGAAGCCTTTCGATCGCACGGCCAAGCGACTCGACGACACGGGGATCGGCGGCTGCGACGGCGTGCTCTACAACCCGCTGAACGCTCAACGATTGCCCTCCTTCCGCGCCCGCATCAATGCGCATCTGGGGATCGAAACCCATCGGTTTGACCTGTCCCATCGTGCGATCGCCGCGCTGTTCTCGCCGCTGCGCGAATACCCGTGGTTTGTGCGAAGGCCGCCGTCGATCGTGTACTCCATCGATGCGCCGAGGGCGGAGAACGGAGGGGTGAACGGTGGCTGACCATCCGATGACGATCGGCCTGTCGTCGCTGACTCGTACTCGGCAAGCCGAGCCGTCGCCGCTGCGTTGCTCACCTACCGCGCCCCTGCACTACGGGATTGCCGCGACCGTCGCTTTGACCATCGCAACCGGGTTGTACCTTCCCGATCTGACCAGGCTCGTTCCGCCGGAAGGGAAGGCTTACGAACCGCTGCTGCGGCAAGGGTTGGACATTGCGGCCACGGCTTGGCTGGCGGTTGGAGTCCTTGCCGGGGTCGGTGCATTCCGCGCGTCCGTGGGTGCGTCCTGCGGCGCGTTGTCGGCCGGCCCTCGAATAGGTGAGCGATCGATCATGCGAGTCACTTGGCCGATCGTCGGCGGACTGGCGCTGACCGCGGGTCTGCTCCGTGCCATCAGCCTTCGGGAATCGTTCTGGTGGGACGAGTTGACGACTTTGCTTCGTTGCGTTCGTCGCGGCGTGCCCGTGATTCTGACATTCAGCGCTGATTGCAACAACCATGTGTTGAATTCGCTTTCCGCATGGGGAGCCATCCGCGTGCTGGGTGAGGGTGAATGGCAAGTGCGAGTCCCCGGGTTCCTGCTCGGAACGATCGTCGCCCCGGTCGCGTATGCCGCGACGGTACAGTTTTTCGGTCGGCCCGTCGCCCTGTGGGCCGGCATCATCACCGCGCTGCACTCGACGCTGATCGTTGCCTCGAGCGAGGCCCGGGGGTATTCCGGGGCGATCTTGTGCGCCTTCGTGTCGATGGCGTGCTTCGCACGCATGGTTGATTCCTCGGAGTGGATCGATCGTTCGCCGACGGGAGCGGCCGACTCATGCCGTCGGCAGGGCAAGGGAATCCGATGGTGCACGCTGACCTACGTTCTGGCCAACGTGGTCGGAAGTGGTTTTCTCGTGAATTTCCTGCTGGTTCCTGCTTCTCACCTGGCTACGGCGGCGATCCTCCGCCGACGCCCGTTCGACGGCGGAGGCCGCCCGGACGCGATCCTCGCGGCCATGATGGCGATGGCGCTGTCCGTAGCGATCTTCGGAGTTCAGATTCCGCAGGTGCTCGCCTACGCCGCCGGCGATCATGCGCTGCGCGAACATTTGACGTTGGGATCGCGTCTGTTGATCGAGACGGGTCAATACGTTACCGGCGTGGGCGGCGCGGGGCCGGCCGGGGTTTTGTTGTTCGTCGCGGCTGTCGGCTGGAGGAAGGGTCGAACATCGCCGGCGAATCGCGTGGCCTATCTCGCGCCAGTCGCGCTGGCGGGGTTGTGGCTTCTGGTTCCCGGGCAGCGGTATTCCGCAAGGCTCTTCTACATGCTCATTCCGCCGTTCGTCCTCGGACTGGCATTGGCCCTCTCGCGCGGGTTGGGAACATCGAGTGCGAGGATCGCCGACGTGGGGAGGTCGCGCAGGTCGCATGGCCGGTTAGAGAAAAACTCGTTCTTGGGCAGCGTCGCAGTTGATCCGCGGCGCTTCCGTGGCAGCGTCGCCCATGAAGGGCGATGCTACACGCCAGGCGAGAATGCTCAAGCCGCTTGGCTGCGAAGGTCGCTGACCGTGGTGACGATAGCGATCTGGCTTATGGGAGCTGTGCCGATCTATGCCGACCACGTCACGATCGGCCATCCCGACCTGGCCGGCTTGTCGGCGCGACTGAGCGGTCAGAAAGTGGCATTGTTCGGGCGACAAGCGGACGTGAACACCTATTATTTTCCCGGCGCGGCGCTCATGTCGGGCACGCGCAGCGAGACCATTCGCATTCCCGATCAGGTGCGGTTCATCGTGGCGGGTACGTCAGAACGGGGCGACGTCGATCCGCGGCTGCTCGCGGCGGGCTTCCACCAGGTCGAGCACCTGGCTTCTTGGCGGTGCATGACCAGCTATCACGTCTACGCGCGAAACGATGATGCGCGGCAAGATGAATACAGGTGAGAGTGCCGCGACCGCGCGTTGAAGCATCGGCCGCGGTCAGCGCGGAGGATTCCAAAGAATCGAGCTTGCGTCAAACACCGGTCCGTCGGTGCAGCAGAGCCGATAGCGCCAACCCTCGACATCGGCTTCGTCGCGGACGGGAACGACGCACGATTGGCACATTCCCGTTCCGCAAGCCATCGCCCGCTCCATGCAGGCGTAGGCGAGAAGGCCTCGCTTCGCGCAGAACTCGGCCACGAAATGCATCATTCGCTCCGGACCGCAGGTGTACACGACGACCTCCTGCGGATTATGCCGGGATGCTTCGGCATACGCGGTCAACGCCTGGCCGACGTGTCCGCGGAATCCGATGGAGCCGTCGTCCGTGCTGACGATTACCGCCGCGCCGTGAAGGCGGAACTCGGCGGCGGAAAGAACCGCGCGGCGGGCCGAGGGATCGAGGGGACAGCTCCCGTCGATTGTCAGCGCGAGCAGATCGCGGCGCTGGGCGCCGCAGAAGGCGATCGTTTCGCGTTGGGCAGCCCGAAGCGCTTCAGCCAGCCACAGCATCGGCGGCACTCCGACTCCGCCGGCGATCAACCAGGCGTGTAGGCGGTCGGGATGGATCGGGAAATGGTTTCCCTGCGGCCCAAGTACGCTGAGTACGTCACCCGGTGGCAACGTGGACATCCACCGCGTTCCCGCTCCGACGACGCGATAGATGACGTCGAGTTCGACGCCGCCGGCGGCGCGGCGCAGGCCCGCAATGCTGAACGCCCGGCGAAGGAGCGGTCCTTCCCGCATGGGGCGCTCCGCACACATCCCGTTGAGTACCGGGTTGACGGATTGGTGGCGCCCGATGTGGACGAATTGGCCTGGGCTGGACGGTCCGAACGCCGCGACGCGGAGTCTCAACCGGAAGTGCTCGGTGCAGATAGCGGCGTTTTGGACCACCGTTGCGGATTGAATCGCGCAACCTGCACCCAGCATGGCGGAATCGTGCAAGGAGTCCAAGGCCGAGCCGTTGGGAGGTACTGCGTCGCCCATGCCGTGGATGTGTACCAAAAAAACTTCCGGGATCGAAGCAGGGCTGCGACCCCGGAAGTCCGCCACGGCTAAGAAAGCCGCATTCCCGGTTCGGTCGTCCCGGCACGAAGGCGACGACCTATCCAATATCGAGGTACCTGAAGGCAGCCGCGTTGTATCCCGGTATGGGGAGACTGTCAATCGGAATCGCTGGGGCGGTACCAGCGATAAGCGTCGTAACTCTTTATGGTGCAATAACTTAGGATTTGTTTGCTGGGATGGGCCTTACAAAAAAAGCGCCTTGTTACACAACTCGTTTGATTCGATCCAGGCAGCCAGCGGGCAGTGAAAATGTAAAAATAGTCTATCTGCGTTATTTCTGCCCAACGTAGGACCGCCGCGCCGGACCGCTTAACCAAACAAAAAGATCATAACGCATGTAACTACAATAGGTTCTGCGATTATCAGGTGCTTGGATCTATGGCCCGACGGCGGATTTACCCATCCCGTCGAGCAAAACGGTTCTCCGTGGTGACGAGTTTGCGGCTGCGGACGTGCATCGCGAGATACGCGGGCGAACTCGGTAGACCAAGGGCGTGCTCTTGTCGACGCGCGGGCCAGCGGGGCGGAAGGGAGGCAGAACGCGCTGGTGTTCCGACCGATTTTGCTCTTCTGTGAATTTCTTGGGCGATCGACTAGGCGGACAGATCGAGTCGACCGTCGCCGTCGGCTGACGGATTCGCCTCCTGACCCGCGGATGCTCCGATGTTGATCTGTGTTGTGTGATAGGCAACATAGGTCGAGGATGAGTACGCGACCTGGGGCGCGCTGGACTTCCCGCGGCCCAACGTGTCAAGGAGGCCGGCGGAAGACTGTTGCGCGGTGGTGGATTGCTGCAGCAGCGCGAGAAGGATCAAAAGGGCGATCATCATTTCGAGGGTTTTGTCGCCTTGCACACCGCCGCCGATGCTGCTGAGCATTTGCGATACCTGCATGTTGACGCTGCTGATGGCGAGTAATCCGGGCGTCTGAATGGCGCCCAGTGCGGAGGAGTCGGCGTTCGGCGCAAGGCCCGGGATGGTCGTCTGACCGTCCGGCTGGTTGACTCCTCCCGGACGGCGCAGACCCTGCCACCCTCCGGGCTGAAAGCCGTCGATTCTGCCGAGCATATGCTCTCCTCGTCCGCAGGTTGCCGAAAGGCAACGCACCAAGTCCGCAATGGAGAGTCTGGCACAATCCGGGCCGGGTGGCGGCGTAAACTCAAGGGGGTTGAAAACACCATGTTTTCCGCTGGTTTTACGGCCGTGAGTGTTCAGGAGATCCCTTCCGACGTTGCGGGTGATGTTTGCTTTCGTCAACGCGGAGAGGCTTATCGGGCGTACGATCATGATGAGCCTTCGGCGCGCTGCCGGCGGCGATCCGAAATCGAAGAGATGGAATCGGGCTGTTCGAACCAGGGGTCGGAGCCAGGTCGGCATGTGCGACGCGTTACGTTGACAGGTCGCGCGGGTGACCTACGATGATTCGACGGAACAATACTTACGGAACTCACCTGCTTGACGCGGTCCTTCGCGACGGCGACGGCGGCGCGGCTTGGGAGCATTTCACGGCAGGGCGCGCCGGAGTGTGGGGCGCGCGAATTGGTTGCGGAAACGAGAATGACCGACGACCGTCCCGCCTCACTTCGCGCCGGTGTGATCTGCGCCCAGGCGCCCGCGAAAGTCAACTTGGTGCTCGACGTGCTCGGCCCGCGCGGGGACGGATTTCACGAGATCGGCTCGCTGGCGATGGGGGTTGGACTATACGACCGCATCTGTTGCCGGCCCATGGTCGGCGATGCTCCGATCGTAGAGTGCAGCGACCGGTCGTTGAACGGACCGGCGAATATAGCCTACCGAGCGGCAAGGAAACTGGCAGAGCGGTTGGGCGTGCCCGCCGGCGTGCGGATTGGCATTGAGAAACAGATCCCGGCGGCTGCAGGTTTGGGCGGAGGCAGCAGCGATGCGGCGGCGACCTTGCGCCTTTGCGAGCACGCGTGGAGAGCGAGGCCGGATCCAGACACGCTTATCGAGGTCGCCGCCGAGTGCGGGTCGGACGTTCCGTTGTTTTTCCACCTTCCGGTGGTCAGGGTAGGCGGCCGCGGGGAGCGGGTTCAATCGTCGGGGTTGCGCTGGCGCGGGTGGGCAGTGCTCGTCTGGCCTGGGATTCCCATTTCGACCGCCGACGTGTATCGTGCGTGGCAGCGAGAGGACCGACGCCCGGACACTGGCGATCGGATCGCCGCCGCGGAGGAATGCGCTACCGCCCGCGAGCTGACGTCCACGGTGCGCAACGGTCTGGAGGATGCATCGTTCCGCGTGTGCGCGGGGTTGGTCGACATGCGGGAGGGGCTGAGTTGCCTGGGATTCGGTCCGTTTCACGTGTCCGGGTCTGGTTCAATGATGTTTGCTCTTTTTGACGACCCCGACACAGCCTGGGCGGCGGTCCGCGGGGTGGAGCAGAGCTTCAAGGGCGTGCGTGTGTTCGTCGCCGCGGCGCCTGTGGGGCAGGGTCCGATCACGATCGAGGAATGAAGGCATGGAAATCACCGACGTGCGAGTGAAGCTTATCGAGGAGCCGAACGATCGCCTCAAGGCGGTGTGCAGCGTCACGTTCGATGGCGAGTTCGTCGTCCGGGACATTAAGGTCGTGGAGGGCGCAGGGCAGGGATTGTTCGTGGCGATGCCGTCGCGGAAGCTGTCGGCCCACTGCCCGCGGTGCAAGGCGAAGAACCATCTACGGGCGAAGTTTTGCAATGAGTGCGGTTCGAAGCTCCCTCCTCAACAGGCTCCGAGCGAGTCCAATGGACGGACCCGGCTCCACTGCGACATCGCCCATCCGCTGAATACGGCCTTCCGGGAGGGCATTCAGGCGAAGGTCATCGAGGCCTTTCGTGGTGAGTTGGAACTTGCCCAGAAGCCGGGGTACGAACCGCGAGATCTGGACGCGGAAGCTGAGCCAGAAGAGGCTGCGCCTTCGTCGTCCGGCGAGTTCGACGCCAACGACTACGATGCGCTGATTGCCGGTCTTCGCGGCGGTGGACATCGAGACGAGCCGTCCGAGCCGACCAGGCAACATGCCTCGCGCCGCGACGACGGCCGCCGTGCGGAGGCGTCGCGCGAACGGAAGGAACCTCAGCAGCCGTCGCAGCCCGGGCGTCGCGACGGTGGACAGGCGCGCGGACGTGGTCGGCGGCGCGCCGAGTCAAAGGGACAATCTCAATCTCAAGGGCGATCGGCATCGCAGGGTAGGCCGCAGGATAGGCCGGAAACTCGCCCGTCGCCCGCGCCCGTCAAAGCTCCTCCTCCTCCCCCGCCACCGATTGTGGAGGGGGATGAGACTCCGTTCGGGGCCGGACTTTTGTAAGCGCCACGCGAAGATGGTGAGGTATTCCGAAGCCCGCCTATCTGTCGCGTGTCGGGCGAATCTGGTGCTTGCGGCGCCTGGGCGATGGCCGAGGCCGCTACGCGTCGATCCAAGGGCTGTGTCGCTGTGGATTCACTTTGTTTCCGCCAGGCCAGTCGGCGGTATACTATGGACGTACACGGCTCCTGGGCGTTGGGCACGTGCGGGGGGTCTTGTGCTCTGCGGTGTCGATGTTGGCATTGGTTGACGCTGCCGTGTCCGCGGATCCTACGATCGTGAAACCTGAGCTTCGGCAGCGACTTCGGACCGCGCTGGCAGGGATCGAATCGGACGACCTCGCGGGACGGTCGCTTCGTGCCGCCCATCATGTCTTTGAACTTCCCGAATACATACGTGCGGAGTCGGTGATGGTCTTCTTGTCGCTGCCGCACGAAGTCGACACCACGCCGATCGTGTTGCGCTGCTGGCAGGACGGAAAGCGCGTGCTCGCCCCGAAGGTGAGCTGGAACCAACGTCGCATGTTGCCGGTGGAGATACGCTCCCTCACCGACGATTTGGCGGCCTCGAACATGGGAATCCGCGAGCCGGTCGCCGGTCTTCCGTTTCCGGTCGATTCGATCGATTTGGTGATCGTTCCGGGCCTGGGGTTCGACGAATACGGCAACCGTTTGGGTCGGGGTCGCGGGTTCTACGATCGTTTCCTCGCTCACCCCGGCTTCCGCGGCGTCGCTTGCGGGTTGGGGTTGCAAACGCAAATGCTTCCGCGACTCCCGCACGGTCCTCTGGATCGTCGCGTCGATTTGGTGGTGACGGAGGAGAACGTGTACCGTTTCCGACCTTGACCGGCCTTCCGGAACACGCGCCGGGTACGGATTCCCAGGAATTGTCATGCGTGGAATGGGGCGCCGCGGGCGGCTTGTCCGCTCGTGCCGCCCTTGGCAGGCAAGCGGTCAGCGGCGCCCACCACGACCCCATCATCGAAGAGAGATCGTGGGATCGGTATCACCCGTTCCGCTTCAGGGCGATCCGTTTTCGTAACCCGGCTAGCGTCAGGCAATTTGCAACGTCCGTCTTCGTCGTCCCTCCGCGCCGCGCTGTGGCCACGCCGAAGCGCATTTGACTGAGTTGATCCGCGTGATGGGCGTCGGTGTTGATGGTCAGCATGACGCCGGCGGACAACGCCTGGCGAACGTGGAGATCCTTCAGATCCAGGCGTTGCCAGCTCGCGTTGACTTCCAGCATCGTCTTCGTGCGGGCCGCCGCCTTCACCACCGCGGCCATGTCCAGTTCCATCGCGGCACGCTGGTTGATCAGGCGACCCGTCGGATGCCCCACGGCGCAGACGTAGGGATTCTCGATTGCCGCCAGCGTCCGCGCCGTTGGTGAGTGCTTGCCCGAACCCATCGCCGAATGAATGCTCGCCACCACCCAGTCGCACTCCGCGAGAATGTCGTCAGGATAATCCAAGGCCCCATCCGGAAGAATGTCGCATTCGCAACCGACGAGAATCTCCATTCCCTTGAAGTGCTCATTGATCCGCCGGATGGCCGCGATGTGCTTCTTCATCCGATCGACGGAGAGTCCGTTGGCGATCGTGCTGGACTTGGAGTGATCGCAAACCGCTATGTACCGGTAGCCAATCGCCTGGGCCGCGCCGGCCATTTCCTCGATGGTGCATCGCCCGTCGCTGGCAACGGTGTGCATGTGCAGGTCGCCGCGGATGTCGTCGAGGCCGACCAGTTCCGGCGGGGGCTGCTCCAGTTCGCCGCGATCCTCCCGCAGCTCCGGCGGAATCCACGGGAGTCCCAGCTTTTTGTAGACGTCCTCTTCCGTCGGGCCGGCGATCGGTTTGTCGCCGTCGAACAAACCGTATTCATTGAGCTTCCACTTCCGTGCGACGGCCCGTTCGCGCAGGCGGACGTTGTGGGCTTTGTATCCGGTGAAGTACTGCAACGCTGCTCCGAAGGAATCGCTTTCCACGACGCGAA
>JBBTCJ010000040.1:0-15648 GCA_038043285.1 Planctomycetota bacterium
TGGCGGGGTTTGGGGCGCCCACCCCTGGCCGTATTTCAGGCGCCTCGTGACAATTCCGGAAAGGTCAGGTAGCTTTGGAAACTCAGGAGGGTAAGAAAATGAACCGCATTCCCGCGTTCCGCATCGTTCTTGTTTCAGCCATTGTTCTTATCCAGGCAGGACCGGCTTGCGCTGAGACAAACTCTACGCCGCGCGAGGGGGTACCGCGAGTGGAATCGACCGCATGAACCTCCATTGACGAATCCTAAGACCGTAAGCCCCGGCCTCACACTGGGAAAAGGCTCTCCAATGATCCTGTCGACCGGCCCTACTCCGAAGAGCGGTGGAGGGGACACAATGGAGGTCGTCACCTGGGGCAGCGGAAAGCGGGTGGGAAGGACGAACTATGTTCGGATTCATCGACAGCGATTCGTCAACTTCGACACCGACGAGGCGGTCCCGCTCAAGCTGGCATTGGAACAATTCTTGGATGATCTCCCGAGCCTGATCGCCGAAGTTGCCGCAATCGCCGAGGTGAAGGCATACCTCGCGACCATGTGATCCGTCGACCGGTTGTTCCGGACTGCACGAGACGCCGACGGCGTGCGCGCCCACCAGAGTGCGGAGCAGCACAGGAACAGCGATTCTAAGCCCCGCTCCAGCTTCGGTTTCGCATAGTTTCGATGACCGCGCGGGGCGCGAGGTGGTCGAGGTACAAGGCGGTGGTGGTGATGCTGGCGTGGCCGAGTTGGGGAGAGATCACCGGCAAAGTCCCCCATGAAATACGGTTCATCCGGGAATCTCGGGAACTGCTTTGAGAGACCTAACCCCTTTCAAAAGGGGCGTTTGAGCCTCCAGAAAGCCCCTTAAGCGGGGTTCAGGCGTCCTTCGGAGGCTCGCCCGAACGGCGGTCCGTACGCGTCCTACAAGGGCCCACGTTGTCCTGCAAACGTCGGACTGGCTCAGAGGGCTACCGTGTCTGAACCCGATCAAACCCATCCCGGAAATCCAGGATAAACCTAATAATCGGGGGCGGGCAAGGTCAAGAGCTTTTTTCTGTGGAGTCAAGGGGAACGGCATCCAGCCGCGGCGTAACCTATTGCGTCTCCACGACTTATGGTGCCTCTATCAGAAACCCGCGTTTCCAAACCCATCACGGCGTATAATTTTATGATGGAGGGTCAACTGTTGAACTGGAAGCAGACAGGCGTCGTTCTGATCGCATCCTTCTGCGTTCGCTCATCGCGCGCGGACGAACTGCTGTATAGTTACGAAGCCCACGTACTTCCGTACGATCCGTCGGCGGGCTGGATCGGCGGCGCTCCATGCGAGTTTCCGTGCACCGAATCCGTCGAAAGGGGGCGATTCGTCCTGCGCTGGGCGGGAACGGGTCACTTTACCGTGTATGGATACAGGATATCGTCCCCGCCTCAGCCGCACCCGCCGTCTCTGTGGGTCGAATGGCACTTTAAATCGAATCATCCGTTGGGATCGATCTATTATTCCTGCGATGCAGCGTTCCTCGTGGATTACGCCAATGTCCACCAGAAAGTATACATGTACGGGGACGCGACGATCTCCGGCAGCGGTGACATCGTCGTGCGCGGACTGGACATAGATGAGTTTCACACCTACCGGCTCGAAAGTTCGGACGGCGTTCATTTCCGGATCTCGGTGGACGGGCTGGAGTTCATGGACGGTGGGGATCTCGGCGACAACGGGTATTCCTCGATTCGCCTCGAGGGTGGAGGTGGCTGTTTCGGAGAGGATATCCCCGACGTGGTCAACATGTGGGACTTCGTGCGCTATGGCACGATGGCGTACAACGAGAAAATCGTCGAGAGCTATCCGCCGGCGGGTTTTGTGGATGCACGTAGGTACGCACCTTTTAGTCGGTTCAGGGTCCGCTACGACTCGCCCAACTACGTTTATATCGACGAGATCGCTGTGCAGACCACTTGGGGGCCGGTTCCCGTCGTGACCAAGACCCGCCGCCTTGGTAACTGGCCGTCGGACGTGGTGGAGATCGTGCTCGATCGCCCCATTCCCTACAACGCGACCACGCGCTTCACTTTCGACGACGGGGCAGCCGTCAACGTTGTCGAGTTCACCTTTGCTCCCGGCGACACCGACGGCGACGGCGATGCGGACCTCTTCGACTTTTCCGCCTATCAGAACTGCCTGGGCAGCAACCCCCTCGTGGGAGCCTGCCTCCCGCTGGATGTCATTACCGACGGTGAACTCCGCGGCGCGGACTTCGCAAAGTTCATGCGCTTTTTCTCCGGTCCGTGATCCTGCAACTGTGTCCCGTCCACAGCGTGGTACGATCCTTCCCACGGGATGATTCAGGCCAGTCGATCCAGGACTCGTTCAACGGACTTCGCGCCGACGCGATCACGCCTGCCGGGGCCGACTCGTCGCTCCGCACGTTTCGCCACCGCGACGTTCCGCTCCCCACGCAGGCCGACTCGATCATCGCCTTCGGCGGCCGCGCCCTCCAGGTAGAGCACCCAGCCAGTCTGCTCGGCCTGGTAGTACTGATCGAAGCCGATCTCCTTGAGGGCCTTAAGCACCTGCGAGCCACGATCGTCCACCCGGTGCGGCCGACCCACGAACGCCACGACGACGTCGCGGTCGGCAGTTTCGTTCAACACGACCTCCGAATGGCTGGAGGTCACGATCTGCGACCCCTGCGTCTCTGCGGTCTCGGTGAGCAGCCTGTAAATCTGGCGCTGCCGCAGGATTTCGAGGTGGGCGTCGGGCTCGTCGAGTAGAAGGACAGTGCGTGGGTTCGCGTACAAGTGGGCGAGCAGGAGGAGGGTCTGCTGCAATCCCCGACCGGAGGACGACAGGTCCAGGGGCTTGCTGTGCTGCTCCTCGTAGGCCATCGTGATCTCGCCGCGCTCGGCGATGTACTTCGGCGGCAGCAGCGTGACGCCGAACAGGCGCTGTATATGGTCGGCGAGCGCTTTCCAGCTTGACTCCGCCTGAGAATGGATATGGAAGCAGAGGTTGCGCAACACCTGGGCGGTCTGCCCTTCACCGATCAGGACATTGATCGCCCGGGCTCCCACTTCGGCTCGACGGCAGCCAGACCCGACAAGGGCGGCAGGAAGGCAACACGCACGTCCGCCACCTCCGCGGGAACCTCCATGCGCCCGGAGCTATTGTCGCCGCCCGTCCGTAGCGGACGGCAGTAGAACGACTCCTCGTTGGCGTAGTCGAACTCGATTCCGCACGACCATTGTCTGTCGTTGGTGATGCCATCGACGATAACGTCGATCCGAACGATCGCGGTCTTCGGTTTCTTTTTTCCGCCCACTTCCACCTGCTCCACGTTGCGCACATGCAGGTCGCGCCAGAAAAGGTTGGCGTCGGGAACGGGAATCGAGATGAGGTCGCGGCGGTTGATGGTGACGCCGGGGCGTTTCTCCGGTGAGGCCTTCCCCCCGCGCTTCTCATTCCAGCGTCGAACGCCGATATCCCAGAGGGCCAGCGCCTGTAAGGCCGTCGTCTTGCCGGAGTTGTTCGGTCCGATGAGCACAACGGCTTTGCCGAGCTCGATGTCGACGTTGTCGAAGCGTTTGAAATTGCGCACGCGGAGCCGGGTCAACATGGCGGTAGTGTCGCCCACCACGCCGGGTGCATCAGGTCGGACGTGACGTCAACCGCGGTCCACCGCTCGCGGTCCTATATCCGCTGCCGCCAAGAACCGTCGCAGAACCGTTTCTATACCAGGACAGTCGCCCCGATTTTGAGCGGCGGAGCCGCTCAAAATCGAGCGCAGGAGAGGGGAGAAGGGAGAAAGCAAAGCACGCTGGGCGACGCCCGTCGGCCGTCACCGCTTTCGCCCAGAAAACCTTCTTCTGCGGTCTCCTTTCTACTTTCTCCTCTCTGCCGGTATGATCCGATCCATGCCGTTCGCTTTCGAGAAGTTGATCGTCTATCAGAAGGCCGTCGCCTTCGCTGACGCCGCCTGCTCGCTGACGAAGGGTTTCCCCCGCGGCTACTTCTTTCTGGCCGACCAATTGAACCGCGCTGCCCGGTCGATTACGGCAACGTGTAGCTGACCGCCGCCTGATCGCCGACCGCCACCGCGACCGTTCCGTTCTCCGGCGAGGTTTCGTCGAAGGTGATGACGATCGTCGTGGTCGCCGGTCCCGGACCGCTATTGGGAATCTCGAAGGTGATGGTCCCCGCCTGCGGGATGAAATTGCCGTTCTCCAGCGGGGCCATGAGAAGCCCGTCAATGTCCACGCTATAGGAAAGGCTCGCCTCATCGGTCAGGGTGAGGTCGCCGTTGACGATGGTGATGGTCCCCGCGACGAGGTCGAATTGGATCTCCAGCGTGCCCACGGCCGATCCCACCCCGCTGGTGGTGATATCCACGTCTCCGCTCAGCGTCCGGGGCGAGGCGTCTCCGGTCAGTTGCAGCGCCAGCGTACCGGCCACTGTTCCCTCGTCGGTCGTGAAATCGTTGAACGCAACGGAGACCGCCCGCGAAACGAGCTGGAGGACCAACGTCACGCTTCCGCTGACTGGTGCGTCGCCGTAGTACTCGTTGGTGCATCCCTCGGGAAAGTCGACCGTCACGGTCGTCGCGCCGTCGCCGCGAACAGCCGTCACCGTCGGGCACGTCCCGCCGGATAGGTCCGAATCGGCATCCAGCCCGTCAAAGCTCTCCGCGACTCCGGCGACCGCCTTCGCAGCAGCCTCGACCTGGGCCACGACGGCGTCGACTGCGGCCTGCTGCTCCTCGGTCAAGACCACGTCGGTTGCGCCGCCCGATCGACGGTCGCAACCCGACCCCGCGACAACCGCCGTGAATAACCCAGCGAGTACGATTGGCCTATACATTCGACGTCCTCCTTGATGTTCCCGTGCGACTCTCTCCGTGCGCCGAATCGCCGGCTCACGCTCCATGATTCCAAGTATACGTCGCTCGCCCGTCGACGTCACGATCCCTCGGGGGGCCGTCTTTCGATCGGCCGAGTTCCACGGTGTTCCGCGCCGCCGGCGGCTTGCCCGCCATTCCCGGAATTGCCGTAAACGGGCGGGACGCCAGCGACGGGCGGGCCGTGAGGCCGACGGCGGTGGGTCGTGCGCAGAATCTCCCGCCGCAGCAGGAAGAGCTCCTTGAACGCGCGCAGAATCACCCGGATGCTCGCCCCCGTTTGGCTTCCGGCCGTCCGCGGGTAATGATGGACGCCCACTTGGCCGATCCGATACCCCAGTCTCTTGGCTCGGGCAAGAACCTCCGCGTCGATCAGCGCTCCCATCGACTTCATTTCGATCTCGTCGAAGAGTCGTCGCGGAAACAGCTTGAACGCGCAGTCGATGTCGCGCAGCCAGAGACCGAACACCACGTTTACCAGCGTCGTCCAGCAGAACGCGTTGACCTTGCGGATCGGTGAATCCTGGCGGCGAATGCGAAACGCGCTGACGATATCGTAGCCATCGAGCAACGGAAGCAATTGGTCGATCTCTTGGAAGTCGAACTGCCCGTCCCCGTCGGTGTAGAAGATCCAATCCTTCGTGGCTTCGCGGTAACCTCGCTGCAGCGCCCCGCCATATCCCAGGTTGGGACGGTTGTGAACCGCCCGGACCCGCGGATGCTCAGCCGCAAGGCGATCCGCGATCTCCCCGGTTCGATCCCGGCTTCCGTCGTCGACAATGATGATCTCGTGGTCCGCGCACAGGCGCGAGGCCGTCCGCAGGGCGGCCAGCGTCACCCGCTCCACGTTGGCTTCCTCGTTGTAGCAGGGGTAGAAGATTGTCAGTGACGAGAGTTCGCCCAAACCTCGAATCTCAATGCGGACTTTGAGGTCAGTTCCGCGATCCCAGCATCGCAGTCCCGCCGCGGTTCTGGAATCGTAGGGGCGTTCGCCGAGGCTGCAACTGGTGAGCTTCGCAGGCGTCCGGGTGCTGGACGGTCAGGTCGCCACAGCCGAGGGCAGGGCGCTTCGCGCTCCGGCTCCTACGCGATTCTTGCCGGCCGACTTGGCCTTGTACATGGCTCGGTCCGCGGCTTCGATCAGCGCATTCCCGTCGGAAAACGCCTCGTCCGACAACGACGCCACCCCGGCGCTCATGGACAACCCCTCCCGACCGCGAAGGCGGCTTGCGTACTGTCCGAACAGTTTGACCAGCCGTTCCGCCACGCCCGCCGCGACCGCCGACGTCGCCCCGGGAAGCAGAAGCAGGAACTCGTCTCCACCGTAGCGCACGGCGACGTCCGACGGACGGATGGACCCGCGCAGCAAGGCCCCCACGAAGCGAAGCAGCGCATCCCCGACCTGGTGACCGTTCTTGTCGTTGTAGCGCTTGAAGTTGTCCAGATCGATCATGATCGCCGACAGCGGTTCCTTGGAGTCGCGTTGTTGCTGAAAGACGGGCGGAAGCTCCTCGTCGAGAAACGCTCGGTTTCGCAACCGGGTCAGCGAGTCCGTCCGCGCCTGGTCCTGAGCCTGGCGAAGCTTCCGATCGAACCCTCGTTCGCGGTCGCGGATGACCCGCTTCGTGTCCTGCGTGAGGCGCCGAATGTTGGCGTTCGCCTCTGCAAGCTCAATGCCCAACCCCTCGATCTTCTCCCCGATCGCTTGGGTCTCGTACCACCGTTCCGCCTCGGTCATGGCCGACCAGTCGACGTAACCGTCTTCGGACGTCGCCACCGTTCCCATGGCCCCGAGCGGATGCGCGACGTGTCTCTGGAACCACCGGGCCGATGAGCGGCGCCACCACCACACGACCGCCACCACGCACGCCGCGAACATGACCGTCATCCCCATCGAAGACTGTCGATGAGGGGCGATGTCTACCACCACCAGTAGACCCGCGTGCTGCATCGTCTGCGGCGAGGACAGCGGCGAGAAACCGGCTGCGAAGTTCGCCGAAGCACCGGTGGTCGGTGAGAACGAGGCCAGAACCGGAGATTTCGCCTGCAGAAACTTCGCCACCAGCTCCCGATGCGCCGGACGATTGGGAACCACCTCGTAGGGATCGCCGTTGATGTCGATCACCGCCGCCGCCACGAAACTCGGAAGTCGTGATTCCAGCCGACCGATGCGCTCGGTCAGACTGAACCCGGCCGAGTCCGATAGCGAGCTGGCGAGTCCCGTGGCGAAGTCGCGCGCCCGATGCTCCGATGTGCTGCTCTCCCCGCGATGGGCGATCGCTCCGAACACGGCCACCAGGCAGATCGCCGCCAAGGCTCCCGCGCGCAGTGTATGGCGGGCGTGCGCATCTTGTAGGGATCGGGCCGGCGCGGGCATCAAAGCACCATCTGTTCCAGGCAACTCGCGCAACGTCGACGTCCGGTTCGCGCTCCGGACCTTGCGCGCGGAAATCCTCAAACAACCGGGGAATACAGGGAAAGTGTACGATTGGGGCGTGCGCCGTTCCGACCCGCCGCGAGCAACGTCCCGCAGTTGCACGATTCGGCGATTGTTGCGGACCGGATCAGCCCTGAATATCGGACGAGCGGCGTTCGGCGTAGGTTTTGGCGGTTTCCCAGACCCGCACCCGGGCGAGCCTGTCGGCCCCGAAAGCCGCGGAGAGGCGATCCCAGATCACCGACGCGATGTTCTCCACCGTCGGGTTCAGTTGCCCGAACTCCGGAAGCTCAACGTTCAGGTTCTTGTGATCGAACGGGTCGATCACTTGCTCGCGGACTGTTCGATCGATCGTCCCGACCGGAACGAGGCCTCCGGTGCGATGATCCGGTGTGCCCCGGACCGTCACTTCCAGGACATAGTTGTGACCATGTCCGTGAGGATTGCTGCATTTGCCGAATAGTTTCCGGTTCTCCTCGTCGCTCAGGTCCGAGCAGGCAAGCCGGTGCGACGCTGAGAACTCGAAGGACTCCGTGATCTCCACCACTTTCGGTGCACTCCGCTGGATCGACAATGAGGTATGCTCCGACAACAGTAGCTCCAGTCTTGCAAGCGTCGTGCCCGCTGGCGCGTTCGCCGAACAGTCCCCGAAGATTTCCGGCAGCATCATCCCGAGGTCCGAAACACGCAGCGCGCCTTCGTCCGATCGGTCGTGGCGAATCCGCTCGACGACGTGCTCCCGAATCAGTTCGTCGAGGCGACGCACGTCGCAAACGAATCCGCTTCGCGCGTCCACCGACCCGTCCACTGCCGCACGCGCTCGCAGAAACCCGACGACCGGATCGTCCTCGCGCGTGCCCGCCCAGGAGTTCCCGTTCGTGCACGACTTTTCACTTGGCGAGCTTCTGGGAAGGCAGAATCGGTATTCGCGCATGAGCCGCATGGATCGCCCCATGCTACACGGTGCCGCCGCGAACCGACAGGCCCTTCCTTCGATCAAGTCGGTCCCCATCGGCGCGAATTGCGGTCTCCGATGCCGCGGACCGCATTCCGCCCACAGGCGCGACAAACCTCAATTGGCATTTTGAAGCTGTATCCGGCATCAAGGCCGTAGTCAGATGATGACAGCCGGGACCGTGCGCGAACGGAGAGATTCCTCGGGCAAGCCACCGGCGGCAAGCCGTCACCTTCCGATGAGCGCCAGGAACTCCTTCTCGTTCACCATCCTGATGCCAAGTTCTTTCGCCCGGTCGAGTTTCGACCCGGGTGAGTCGCCATAGACGACCAGATCGGTGCTTTTGCTGACGCTGCCGGCGGCTTTCCCGCCGAGCTGCTTGATGAGGTCTTGAACTTCTTTACGACCCATGGTCTCGAAGGTGCCAGTGACGACAACGGTTTTTCCCGCCAGCGGCCCGCCGTTGGCGCGGTCGCGTCGCGGCTGGGTCATGGTCACCCCGGCCTGGACCAGCCGGGGGAGGATATCTTTTCCGCTCTTACCCGCGAAAAAGTGCGCGATGCTGCGCGCGACCTCCGGACCGACGCCCTCGACTTCCATCAGCCGTTCCTCTGTTGCCGCTGCAAGGTTGTCCACCCGTTCGAAGTGATCGGCGAGCATGTCCGCTGTCGCTGCCCCGACGTGTCGTATGTTTAGTGCGGCCAACACACGCGACAGAGGCTGCGATTTGCTTCGTTCGATGCCCTCCACGAGCTTTTCGGTTCGCTTTTCACCGAACCTCGTGAGCGTAATTTTCGTCGCGCCCTCCGTCTTCCTCTCTTGTTCGATCTCAATGTTGGCGATCTGGTCACGAACCTCGGGGTCCAGCAGCTTCTCGTAGATATCGGCGTAGGACTTCAGCCAGCCGGCGTCGACCATCTTCTCGACCAGCACCTCGCCCAATCCCTCGATGTCCATCTGATCGCGGCCAGCGAAGTAGATGAGTCGCTCCTTGATCTGTGCGGGGCAGGAGGGGTTGATACAGCGGACGTAGACGCCGCCTTCGTCCTGCTCGACCTCGCCGTCGCATTCGGGACATTTCGTCGGTCGCCGAATCGGCTTGGCCGTTTTCGGACGCTTCTCAACGATCACGCGCACGACCTGCGGAATGATCTCGCCGGCCTTCTCGACGACGACGGTGTCGCCGATCATGACGCCCAGTCGATCGACCTGATCGAAATTGTGCAGCGTCGCATGTTGTACCGTCGTTCCGGACAGCGACACTGGGTCCATGACCGCCCGCGGCGTGATGGTCCCCAGTTTTCCCACTTGGAAGTCTACGCGTCGCAGGACGCTCTCCGCCTGCTCGGCGGCGAACTTGTAGGCGATGCACCAGCGCGGGTATCGACTGGTCGCGCCGAGCACGTCGCGCTGATCGAAAGCGTCCACCTTGATGACCAGGCCGTCGGTCTCGTAAGGAAGCACGTGGCGGCGCTCGTCCCATTCATTCAGCCGCCGGACGATCTCTTCGATGGAGTCGACGCGCACCCGATGCGGGCTGATCGGAATGCCCCATTCGTGCAGCCGCGCAAAAAACTCGGTATCGCTTTTCGCATGAAGCGGTTCGATGCGACCCAGGCTGTGGGCGATGAACGTCAGCCCGCGTCCGGCGACGTTGCGCGGATCCAACTGCTTGAGCGTTCCAGCGGTCGCGTTACGCGGATTGGCGAAAGGCTTTCTCTTGTTCTTGTCCTCCCTCCGCTGCGCCTCCCGAAGTCTTTCATTGAACTCGTGGAACGACTCCGTGGGCCAGACCACCTCGCCGCGGACCTCCAAAACCGTCGGGACGTCGCGCCCGGCCAGTCGAAGTGGAACCGCTCGGATCGTGCGGACGTTGTGCGTGACGTCGTCGCCGGTTGTTCCGTCGCCGCGCGTGGCGGCCAACGTTAACACGCCGACTTCGTAGACCAGCGATACCGCCACGCCGTCGATCTTCGGGTCAACCAGGTATTGAAACGCTTCTCCGCCCAGCCCTTTTCGAACCCTTTCGTCGAACTCGCGTAACTGGTCAGGATTGTAAGTGTTGTCCACCGACAGCATCGCGACGGAGTGCGTCACCTGCCGGAAACCGGGGATCGGCTCGCCGCCCACGCGTTGCGTCGGCGAGTCCGGCGTCACCAGATCGGGATGCTCAGCCTCAAGGCGTTTCAGTTCGTCCAACAACCGATCGTACTCCGCGTCGCTGATGACCGGCTTGGCGAGGACATAGTAGGCGCGATCATGCCGGTGGATCGCGTCGCGGAGATCCAGCACGCGCTTGGCGATGGAGGTCAGCTTCATGGACAACATTGTACACGTCGGATCGACCCCGGCCCGTGGGGAGGTCCGGCGTTTGCAGGACGTCTGGGGAGAACGGGTGGGCATGACCGCCCCGACGACCGCATCCGTGATACTTCCGGCGGCTGTCGTCAGAGGCGCTTTCCGCGTCATTGTTGTTCCGGTTCATACCGGTCCGGAGCTTCGAAAAAGGTGCAGGGCCGATCAGAACCGCGACAGAATGGAGCGGTCCAGCGCAGACCGCCCATTCGACGTCGGCGCGCTCGTGGCGCATAATGCTCGATGATCATGGCCCAGCGGGAATTCATCGCCGATCGGATTCGAGCCATCACCCCCTCAGGGATCCGCCGGATTTTCGACCTTGCGTCGAAGTTGGCCGATCCCATCGATTTGTCCCTGGGCCAGCCCGATTTCCCGGTCCCCGACCCCGTGCGGAAGGCCATGTGCGATGCCATCGACGCGGGCCGCACCGGCTACACCCCGACGAAGGGACTGCCGCAACTCCGCGAACGGATTGCCGCGCAGCTCAAGGTAGAGTTCAACTGGTTGCCCGACGTCCTGGTGAGCTGTGGCGTCTCCGGCGGACTCATGCTCGCCCTGACCACCATGCTCAACCCCGGCGACGAGGTGTTACTCGGCGATCCGTACTTCGTGTCCTACCCGATTCTTGTGCGGCTTGCCGGCGGGACGCCCAGGTTGGTCAGCCTGTATGGCGATTTTCAGTTACACCCGGAGCGATTCGAGGCCGCCGTCAATGAGCGTACCAAGGCCGTCATTGTCACTTCGCCGGGCAATCCGACCGGCGTCGTATACAGCCGTCAGGATGTCCAAGCCGTCGCCGAGTTTGCCCGGCGGCATGATCTGCTGATTATCAGCGATGAGATTTACGAAAAGCTGACCTACGACGGGCCAAGCCCCAGTCCCGCGCAGTTCGCCCCGGAGCGAACGCTTCTGCTTCGCGGCTTCGGCAAATCTCACGCGTTGACGGGTTTACGACTTGGCTACGCAGCTGGACCGCCCGACGTCATCGGCGAGATGGCCAAGCTCCAGCAGTTTACGTTCGTCTGCGCTCCCCATCCCGGGCAGTACGGGGCATTGGCCGCAATGGACACGGACATCTCGCACCTAGTGGCCGCATATCGCGCAAAGCGCGACCTCGTATGTGACCGACTGGGGAAGGTTGTCGAATTCGCCCGGCCCGGCGGAGGTTTCTACGTCTTCCCCAGGACGCCGCCGAGCTTCTCCTGCACGGCGGATTTCATCGAGGCCGCCATCGCCCGGAAACTCCTGATGATTCCCGGTGACGCTTTCAGCGCGCAAGACTCCCACTTCCGCGTAAGCTACGCGGCTCCGAACGAGCGCCTCGAACGAGGTTGCGCGATCATCGCCGAGCTGGCGGGTCGAAACGCCGGTTAATCCGGCTTTTCCTCCGACTGGCAAAGCTACGTCGTCGGACCACCCAAAATAAACGTAAAGAGCGACTGGAAAATGGTTGGAAGGAACGTCTGGAGGATCATGGCCAATATCGCGGTCAACATGATGTTTGAACTCCGCCTGTTGGAGTGGCTCCGAGCCTCCGTGCCGCATCCGGCGGGAGGTCGTGTTTGAACCAACCGCCGGTCGGCTGGCTTCTTTCCTTCATCGTCCGAATCGAGGCGAAAAAAATACCCGCCGAAGCGGGTATTTTTAAAAAATGCGGCAATCACCTACTCTCGCCTTGCGACTACCATCGGCCGTGTGGACTTCACTTCCGTGTTCGGAATGGGTACGGGTGTTTCCCCACACGTATAGTCACCGCAACGAGAATCCTAACAGCCCCGCGACCGTCGTCAAGCCCCATCAACGCGATTTCCTGACTTTGCTTCGATCCCGTCTCTTTGCCCAGTTTAACGTTGTTTGTCGGCCTCTTCCTTGGAGGCTGCGTTGGGCAGCAATTGGAACTCAATCGGCTCCGGGTCCGATGCCAGTTCGATCTGTACTGGAAGGTGGAACTCAGGCGTGACCAGCTTCAACACCCCGAGTTGCTGAAAGTCATCCTCGCGTAGCTGGACGATGCCGAAGGCCCGAGTCTCGCCGCGGACAAGCTTGGTCAGCGCATCGGGCGGGCCGGTAACGCGGATTGTCTGGGTCAGCAGACCGAGCGGTTTTCCGTCCCGAGTCGCGGCGTGCGCGGTGCGTTCCAGATTCCCGAAGCTCATCGCGACGAGGATCGGGACGGTCGGAATCTGCTCCACGTTGCGGACCGCATGGACCACCGCGGTGACGTCGAGGGCGCTCGGCTGAATCTGGGCGTCCGGTCCGAACGGTCTGGCGTCCAACGGCACACTCACCGTCGTCGGCCTGCCGAACGATTTTTCCTTGAGCAGTCTCTCGACATCGTGACTGACGTCGAGCTGAAGATTCGACGGATCGGCCAGCGTCGCCAAAGCGCTTTCACGAAGGCGCACGCGTACGGGAACTTTTTGAACCTGCGGCTCGGTCTCGTAGCTCAACTCAACGGGTCGTGCGGCCACCTGGACCGCCCGTTCGACGAACCGATCAATCTGCACAGGGAGGCTGTCCGGGACCACGTCGAGCACGTACAGCCGCGAGAACTCCGCGTACCGCTCCGACAACTGCAACTGCAGCGTCGGCTTGTCCAGCGGCGCCTTGGCCGTTCCGGTCAAGCCCGCTGGAACGACAATCCGGGCTTGAAGTGGACTGCGTGCCTGGACCGCTTCCACGGTGCGTCGAGGCCCGGACACGGTCAAGGCGAAGCGGTCTTTTCCTGTTTCGGCCTTGACGACCAGGCCGGCCTCGGACTCGTGCGGGACGGGTACCGCGGTGAGTTCTACGGTGGCGGATTCATTGACCAGTCGGTCCGCGCCGGCCCAGATCAGAACCGTCAGCAGGACGGTCATACTAAGCAGCCTGATCTGCGCCATTGGATTTCGTTGCCTTTCCAGCCTGCGGCGACCCGGAAGCGGGCCGCGGGTTCGCGTCCGGTTCGACCGCGTCGTCGACATCCGCTTCCAGCGACAAGGCAACGTCAGCGGCAGGTTCCGCCTCGGAGGTCAGCGATTCGCTGGTCACCACATGGAGGTTTTCGATGAGCAATCGGCGCAGCGCGTCGGGAGAAAGAAACCTTCGGAGACGCCCGCCGCGGGCGGCGGAAACCGTCCCCGTCTCCTCGCTGACCACGATCACCACGGCATCGGTCTCGTGACTCATCCCCAGGGCGGCCCGGTGGCGACTTCCCAGAGACCGTTCGACCTCCTCGGACTCAGCCAACGGAAACTGGCAGCTTGCGGCCCGGACGCGATCCTGGCTGATGATGACGCCCAGGTCGTGCAAAGCGCTTCCGGGCCAGAAGATCGTTTCCAGAAGTTCGGCCGAAACCGAGGCATCGAGGCGAACGCCGGTTTCGGCGAACGCCCCGCACTCGTCGCTGCGCTCGATGGCGATCAGGGCGCCGATCTTCCTCTTGGCGAGTCTCTCCACCGCGGTGACGACCGCATCGACCACGTCCTCGGAGGCGCCGAACCACCGCCGCAACCACACCGCCTCGCCGAACTGCAACAGCAGCCGGCGAAGCTCGGTTTGAAACGCCACCAGGGACACCAGGAAGACCGCGAGGATGAAGTACGGATAGAGGGCGTTGATCCGGTCCAGTTTGAATCGTTCGGCCACCAACCAGACCAGGGCGAAGCTGAAGACCAAGATCATCAGGACCGCTCGGAGCAACCGCGCCCCGCGGGTTCCCTCGAGCGATCGGAGGACGGCATAGACCACGCCGCCAATCAGAAGAAACTCGATCAGAGACGCCGCGGGCGTGTCCAGCGCGTGCTCGAAAAAATATCCAATCTCCGACCATCCGTCGGATTGCGACAACAGGGATGTGAACCGTCCGATCGGCGTCATCGATCACGTCTTCTCCGCACCGGCCCGGGCGCTCGCCGGACTATACGAAGCGGGCCTGCATTTCGCAATCGTCGCCTCTTGTCGAGCGGTCGAATGCGGATGCCGAGTCGGACCGCAAAACGGGGCGGCGATAGCCTCGCTTTTGACAACAACGTCGGAGGCGGCGCGCAGCCTCAGGCGGGGCTTGCAACAATCGGAATCGACGTCCACCGCTTGAACTTCACTGGTTTACGATTCGACCCACTCCGGGCTGCTTCGGCGTGGTTCTTGCGGACCGCGCTCTCGGAGTTGCGACCTGTTGTGCGATACAGGCGAGTTTTCTTGTGTGCGTTGGTCCTTCCAATTCTGCCCCCCGCACGGTATGATTCATGCATCGAACCGGATGGTCGTCCGCGGCACATCCACGGCGCACCTCGGTCCTGAGAGGAGGGGATATGGCCTCCGCGAACGTCTTTCCAGCCTCGTTTGCGCTCACCTTAACGGTTCTGGTCGTCAAACTCGGGATGGTGCTGGCGGCGGCCGAAGGCTCGGTCATCGCGGGCGGCTCCTCGACGGAAGGCTCAACATGTCCCGTCGGTGAGGTGTTGTACTCGAACCGAACTGCGATGTTTTTCGTGAATTCGGGTCTTTCGCACCCAACGGTTTTTTCGATCGGGGATTTCGATTCGGATCGCGATGGCGACGTGGACCTGACGGATTTCCTCGCTTTTCAGGCATGTCACACCGCCTCAGGGCCAGACGTACGGTCGCCGCTGCGGTGCCGGAAGTTCGATTCGGATTCCGACGCCGATGTGGACATGCACGATGCCCAGGCCTTTCAGCGGGCGTTTTCACCTCCGCCGCCTCATTCGAACGATTCGTGTCATTGGCCGACGGCGGTGGCGGGAGGCTCGCGGAGTTTTAGTACGAACCAGGCCACAACGGACGGGCCGGATGAACCCGCGCTTTGCAACTTCTTCGGGCGGTCGCAAGTGCAATCCGACATCTGGTTTTGCTACACCGCGAGCTGCACCGGCGAGGTGCTCGTGAGTCTTTGCGGCAGCGATTACGACACCAAGATGGCGGTGTATTCGGGATGCGGATGCCCGGTCGCGCCTGGCACGGCGATCGCATGCAGCGACGACGATTGCGGGACGGGCATCGAAAACATCCAGTCGCGGGTGACGT